>NZ_JBFUIP010000063.1:0-32118 GCF_056401815.1 Aminobacter sp. P4_D5
CAAGGGAACGTCCCCGCCGTGGAAAACCTCTCCACGCCTGCTCTCAAATCACCACCATGCGTCACGTGGCATCTCGGCGAGCTGGGTTCAAAGGCCCCGACCGTCAACCTCGGCCATTTGTTCAAAGACCGGGTGCGGTACGTGGGTTGCTGACGGCTTCCATAGATAGCCTCGGCCCGCGCGGGCGCCGCCACCACATCTAATTAGACGCAGCTTAAATACAACTGGTGATACGACCGCACGGCTGTTAAACTCAGTGGCTGGACCTAGCCGTCCAATAGCCCGACCACGGCGGTTTCCCGTGCAGTCATGATCGCCGAGGTCCCCTACACTCCCAACACAGGAGGAGGACGATCGTGGCAACAAATCTCATCTCGCTCGTAATGCAATCCCTGACACCCGACATGATCAGCAGGATCGCGGCTGTTTTTGGCCTGGACGCCAACGCGACACAGAAGGTCGCCTCGGCAACAGTACCCGCGCTGTTCGGAGGGTTCGCCAAGGTGGCCGCCACGCCTGATGGAGCGCGAAAACTCTATGATACGGTGTCGCAACAGTCGCCTGGCATCCTGGACAGCTTGAACAGTGTACTCGGTGGATCAGGCCAAAAGACCCTCGAGCAAAACGGGCTAAATATGGTTTCGTCTCTTTTCGGAGGCTCGACCACGCAAACGCTTGCCAGCACGATATCCAGATTCGCCGGCGTCGACCCCGGCGCATCCTCGTCTTTGCTCGGACTTCTCGCCCCCGTGGTTACGGGCGCACTGGCAACGCAGGCCACCGCCGGCAATCTTGATGCATCGGGCCTGGCCCGGATGTTGAGTTCGCAGAAAGCCAACATCCAGGCTGCACTGCCCGCCGGATTTGGCGACCTCCTGAAGGGATCAGGCTTGCTCGGCGATATTGCTGGCGTGGCCGGACAGACCACCCGCGCCGCAAGCCCGGCGCCGCAAACCGCAACCTACGCCCCTCAGCCGGCTTCGCGAGCAGCCACATCCACAGCTTCGTCGATGAACTGGGCATATTGGGCCATCCCGCTCGCCGTCGTTCTGGCCGCCGGATGGTGGATGTTCGGCCATAGAACGACACCGCCCGTCAGGGAACAGGCCGGAACGCAAACCCAGCCGATGGCGGCCTCCCCGGAAACGACAGCATCCGTTGCCCCAGGCGGCTTGGCAGCCAGCGCCATGCAGGCTTTGACAGCACTCAAGGGCGTGCCTGGTGGGACCGACATTGCCAACCAGACCACTTCCGCACTCGATCTGCTGAACAACTCGTTGAATGGGGTCAAGGATGCGGCAACCGCCGAGACCGCCCTGCCCAAGCTTCAGGACGCGCAGGCGCAATTCGGCAAGATTGGCGGACTTGCCGCGCAGCTGCCAACGGCAGGGCGTGGCGCGCTCGCCACCGTCATCACGGCCTCAATGCCGACGATCAACAAGCATCTCGATCAGGTCCTGTCGATACCTGGCGTCGCGGCGATCCTGCAGCAACCGGTCGACGCGCTGCGCACCAACCTGGAGACCCTGGCGAAGGCTCCGGCTTAAGCCTCAGCACCCGGGCTTAGCCTCGGTCGCTGCGTTTGGTTCCGATGACACGTCTCAGCTGGCCATTGCTGGCGCAGGCAGCTTGTGCCGATTGACCAAATTGCCGAGCGCTGCTGCTGCGCGCCGGTTCATGTCAGGGTGTAAATCTTCCACGACAACGTCATCGGCCGGCCTTGGAGAGATGCGGGTCGGGCGCGGCGTGTCTTGCTTCTGCAAATGCGCACATGCAAATGGCTCTCAACAGCAAGCAATTGTAATTGTTGACTTTTTTCAGCCTTCAGCTTGCTTGACTGCGTATCGGGGAGTAGCAACCGCTTGCAAGCGGGAGCGCGTCAACATGCTCGCGCAAGCCGCGTGGCGCGCCCGGTCGGTGTTTCACCGGCTCTGCAAGACCGAGGTCGATCAACCTCCAGGCGCACGACAATCCATGTCGCCGCTTGTCCGAAGAAGAGAAATTTCATGCAAAAAGACAAAGAACGGGTGGCGCTCGTTTCGATGCTGTCGAGCGCGTTTCTTGCCCTTTCGAAGTTCGCAATCGGCTTTCTGACCGGCAGTATCGGCCTCATTTCGGAAGGCGTTAATTCGTCGTTGGATTTTGTCGCGACGCTTGTCACCTGGTGGGCCGTGCGCGTCAGCAACAAGCCGGCCGATGAGGTTCACCACTACGGCTACGGCAAGATGGAGAGCATGGCCGCCCTGTTCCAGGTCCTGCTGCTGTTTGGCGCTGCCGGTTGGATTGGGTTCGAGGCCATCAGGCGCCTTTTCGGTGAACCGCACCAGATCGAAGCCGCCCCCATCGCGATTGCAGTGCTGGTGGTGTCGATCATTGTCGATTTTTGGCGTGTCCGGGCGCTGCGCCGGGTTGCGATGGCGACAGGCAGTCCTGCGCTTGAGGCGGACGCCTTGCATTTTTTTGCTGACATGCTCTCCTCAGGTGTCGTCCTCATCGGCATCGTTCTCGTCACCCTTGGCTACCTGTCGGCCGACGCCATCGCCGCGTTGATTGTCGCCTGCTTCATCGTCGTGGCTGCGGTCAAGCTTGGTCGCCGCGCCTTCGCATCGCTGGTCGACGCGGCACCGGAGGGCATGGATTCGACGATCCAGGCGGCAGTGAACAAGGTTCCCGATGTTGTTGCAGTCATTCGCACGCGGGTACGCATGGCAGGTGCCGCCCCCTTCGTCGAAGTGCTCGTCGCCGTCTCCCGGGCGCTGTCGCCCGAGCGCCTCGCCAGCGTCAAGGCCGAAATCGTGCGCGCCGTGCATGAGGGATTTCCGAACGCCGAAGTGACTGTCGAAACCGAAGCACGGTCGGTTGACGACGAAAGCATCGAAACGCAAGTTCGCATTATCGCGGCGAACCGGGGCGCCGCCATCCATCGGCTGACCGTGCAGCGTGTGGGCAAGGACCTGTCGATCAGCCTGGACATTGAAGTGGACGCCGACCTCAGCCTCGACCAGGCCCATGCCGTCGCAAGCGACCTTGAGGCCGCAATCCGCCAGGAAGTCGGCAAAGATACTGAAATAGACACCCATATCGAACCCAAGACGGCCGAATGGCTGGATGGCGGGGCCCCTTCAAGCGAGGAGCATCGCGACATCGAGCGCTCCTTGGTCGCGTCCGCAGCGCAAGGAGGGGTTGTGAAGGACGTCCACAATGTTCGCATCCGCGCGACGAGCATCGGGCTGATCGTGAACTTTCATTGCAGGCTTCCGCCTGACATGCCGGTGACGGAGGCGCATGCCGCCGTCGACCAGTTGGAGCGGGAAATCAGGTCCCTGCATCCAAATGTCGGCCGCGTCATCGGCCACGCCGAACCAGCGCGGCAGAGATAGGCGCCGAAGCGGCGATTTGGCGGAGGGGCAAGCCCCAAAAATCGGCGCGACCGGTGGCCGTGGGCTCAGGATTTTTGCGGCGATGGTCCGCGCATCAACGTTTCCAGTCCTGCTTCGAGCGCATTTGCATCGCCGTGCTCCACTCCAAAGAGCACGTCCAGCAGTGGGAAGGTGCCGCGATAGAAGCGGACACGGTCCCGCATCATCGCCATGTCTGGATAATGCGGCTCCATCAGCGCAACGAAATCATCGCCCAAGCCGGCAGACAAGCTTGCAAAGTCATAGGCTGGATCGCCGGGTCCGGATCCGGCGAAGTCGATGATGCCCGAAACGCAGCCACCGTCGATGAGGATATTTCCCGGACCGAAATCGCCGTGGATGATGGCTCGTGCCGGAGGTTCGTTGCCATCTGCGAGGAAACTGTCGAACCGATCGCGGATGGACGCGCCGATTTCGCGAGGCACAAGCGGAAACACCTTTGCCTCGACCTTGCTGAACAGATCGCGCCATTCGGCAAGATGGTCATCTGCTGCGCGGGCTGGCAGGGCGTCGAGGGCAATGGCGTGAATATCACGGAGAAAGCCCGCGAGGCTACTCGCCAGTTCCTGTTTGTGCTCGTCATCCAGCTCTGCGACTGAGAGCAAAGGTTTGCCCGGCAATTTGGGATGAACCGCGATTGCATGCGTGCCGATGGTGCGCAGTTCCGTTGCGGGTACAGGCAAGGGCAGCTGCGAGGCCAAAACGGCAAGGACGTTGGCTTCCCACGCAAGATCGCTTCGGGCCTGGCTGTGCCGTGGCACCCGCACGATCAGTGTGTCGGTGGCCAGAACGAAATTGTTCTGCCCAGTGTCGATGACAGACGCGGACAGCATTTGTGGAGCGTGCAGGGCTGCCGCGATTTCCGGCACTGTTGGATGCATCATCCAGCCCCCCGGCGGGCGAGCAGCTTGTCGATGCGCTTGCCATCCATGTCGATGATCTCGAAGCGCCAGCCCTCATAGTCAAAGGTTTCACCGGCATCCGGAAGGTGGCCAAGCTGGAACAGGGCAAAGCCGGCAATCGTGTGAAAATCACCTTCCGCCGAACCCGATCGGAAGCCGAGGCGCGCAAACGCGTCGTGCGCCAGCATCATGCCGTCGATCAGCAGCGAACCATCCTCGCGCACGACGATGTCTGCTTCTTCTCCTTCCACGCCAGGCAGGTCGCCGGCGATGGCTTCAAGCAGATCGGTCTGCGTGACGATGCCTTCCAGGCTGCCATATTCGTCGATGACGATCGCCAGGCGCACCGGCGCTTTCTTGAATTGCTCAAGCACGCGGAAGATCGCCGTTCCCTCGTGAACGGTGACTGGCTGGCGGATCACTGCCATCGGATCGAGAGCCTTGCCGTCGAGCACCTGCTCGAGAAGGTCCTTCTTCAAGATCATGCCCAGCGGTTCGTCGACGTCGCCGCGGCCGACAAGAAGCTGCTCGTGGCGGCATTCGCGGATGGTGCGCAGCATCTCCTCGGGACTATCGTCGGYGTCGATCCAGTTTACGTCGCGGCGCGGCGTCATGATGTCGGCGATACGCCGGTTGCCGATGTTGAAGACGCGATCAACGACCTCCTGCTGGGCTTGATGCAGCAGTCCCGCCTCCTGGCTCGCCGCGACGAGAAGCTTCAGCTCGTCGGGTGAATGCAGCGACCCCTCCCCCGTCCCCGGACGCAGCCCGCAAAGGCGCAGGACGAGATTGCCAAGCCCGTTGAGCCCGATGATTGCCGGACGGAGCAAAAGCAGAAACAGGCCGAGCGGACGCACGACCCATAGGGCGGTAGTTTCGCTGCGCTGGAGGGCAAGGCTCTTGGGCGCGAGTTCACCCAGAACGATGTGCAGCGTGGTGATGATGATGAAGGAGATCGCAACCGCAAACGCGTGAGAACCTACCGTTGCAAGCGGCCCTGGCAACGCGCTCAACAATGGTTCGATCAAATGGGCGAGTGCGGGCTCGCCGACCCAACCCAGCGCAAGCGACGATATGGTGATACCGAGCTGGGTGGCCGCGAGATTGGCGTCGAGATTGTCGACCGCGCGCTTCAAGGCCGAGGCATTGTGCCTGCCGGCATTGACCAGTTCGGTCACCCGGCTGCGGCGGACGGCGACGAGAGAAAATTCGGCCGCGACAAAAAAGCCGTTGGCGGCAACGAGCAGAAGTACGGCGAGTATGCCGAGCAAATCGGACATACTGCCATCGGAACTAGACATGGTCTCCTTTTGGGCGGCAGGCCGCCACGGGCTGTGGATGGGAAACCCACCTATAGCATGGCTTTGTCGTATTGCTACGACTGCGCCCGGGACGGCCTACGATGCCTGTCAGTGCCCTCCGAAGACCAAAGTCTGCATGGGAAGGAGTAAGGCCTGCAACCGAAGGATCATCGCATGGACCAGGCCGACGGTGTCGATGACATGAAGGAACAACCAGCGCGGCGTGCTTATGCTTGGATCGGCGAGCGCATCGTGATTGTTGGTATAAGTGTTGGCGATGCAACTGCCACCAGGGGGTATGCCTTCAAGCTGGCCGGCAAAAAGCGGCTCCAGAAAAACCGTGATCGTGCCTGGTTGCGCCATCTGCTGGATGTCGACGAGTTGATCCGTCGGGCGGACCTGACCGGCGGCGATGACATCTTGGACCTGTGTCACCACCATGGGAATGATCGTGTAAGGTTTGCCCAGGCAGGTCGCCTCGGCGATCATGCCGACCTTCAGCACCTGTGACTCGATCTGCCCGAAGCCTGCGATGAGCGCGACCTTGCCTGCCTCAGCCGGGACGAGGATACCGGCGGGCCGTAGCAGCGGGTTGACGACGTCGCCCGGCCTAAGCGTGAATTGCTGAAGGGTGCCTGCGACACCCGCACGCACAAGTGTCTTGTCCAGCGCGACCTGCGCCTGTGCCAGCGCAGCTTCGGTGCTGGCTTTCTGGGCTGGCAGAAGCGAGGAAATCTTCGTCTCCAGCGTCAGCTTGTTTGACAGAGCGGCATCAACCGCGCCCTTGCGGCCGTCGGCAGCCACCTGCAGGCGTTCGATCTCGCGCACCGCGACGACGTTCGGATCCCGCCGCCGCAACTCCGTCCTGGTCTCAAGCTCGTCCAGCGCCTGCTGATACGCGCCTTGTGCCTGTGCGATCACGCCGTCCGCCGCCGCCAGCTCAGTTTGCGCCACAGTCGCCTCGGCGTCGATCTCCGCTATGCGCCGACGCGCGGACTCCCGCGCAGCCTCCTGCTCGGAACTGTCGAGCCTGAACAGCGGCTGGCCGGCTTCAACCTTCTCGTTCAAGCCGACGAACACCTCCGCGACGCGGCCGCCGGATTCGGGCAGGACCGAGATCGTACGGAACACGGCCGTGACATTCGACGTGGTGGGATGGAAGTAGAAGATCAGGGTGATCAGCGAAATCGTCAGGATCAAGCAGGCCGTGATCCCCCAGCGCAGCTCGTACCACATGGTGTAGAGCGTGATCTCATGCCTGATCCGCTTACCCTGGACATAGCGGCGATAGAGATAGTCCGGAAAGATCGTGAGCATGGAGCAGAGCATCAACTCAAGCATGGCTCAGTTTCCCTCTTTCGGCGCATGCGCCTCACCTGTCGAACCGGGCTTGATCGGCGACGGCCCGGCGCGATGCGTATCGTGTTCTCGTGCCGGCGTTTCGGGCGGCTCCGCGAATGCCTCAGGGGCACCGACAGGCCCAGAGCCGGTCGCCATTGCCTGCTGGATATCGCGTCTTCCAACAAGCTTTTCGAGAGAGGCCGCAATCGACTGCATCGGCGTGGAGTAATCAGGAAACTCGACCATCGCTAACAACAGCGCTGCGATCCAGAACAGGTGATTGTGCGTGATAAGGGAAATCAGCGCCAGGACGGCCACAAGCTCCATCTGCACCTTGCTGGTGCGATGCGACATGCGCTCCGGCACGGCATGGAGCTGGAAGTACAGATTGCCGATGGCAAGTACGACCACCAGCAAGAAGACGGCCATCACGTTGAAAAGGATATCCGTTTGTCCAGGCGCAGTGATGAAGAACGGCAGATGTTCGATCGCCACCGGGTGCATCGGCGGCGCCTCCTGAGCAAAGGCTAAGGAGCTGAAGAGCAGGCTGGGTATCCACAGGACTGCCGCCGGAAGTCCCGAACGCATGAACGATGACATTTGTCCTACTGCCCTCTCTATGCAAGCCAGGCGCGGCGACCGGCTTCAGTTGGAACGCTGCAGTGCTCGTGGAAGAAGAATCGTGACGGTTAATGTCGAAGCGGCGTGGCTAATTCCCTATTCAGATGAGCAGTTCGTGCGTTGACGATTGCGTCGACGGCGCGTTGCAGCTCCGATTTCGCCAGATTAGGCGCAAATTTTTGATGGAGCCAATAGCCAAATGCAAGCAACGCCAAAAAACCGCTGACAATACCGTGGGAAGCCGTCTGCTGCGGCAATTGCATTGGCCACGCCTACATCGATGGCAGCCGCGCATCGCTGCCTGGAGTGCGTTCAGACCGACGGGCATTCGGCGACGAAGCGCTACTGCTTGTCAGCCAGCGCCACGTTTGATTACCTTCGCTTGCTGCCTATCAGGAGACTGCAATGCCAAGATCATGGTTTTTGTCGACGGGACTTGCTTTTGCCCTGCTGGCCTCGCCGGTGGCGCTTCCTCCGGAGGCAAGTGCCCAGTCCAATGTCAACATCAGCATCAGCGTTGGCACCAATCTCAACAGAGGCAGAGGGATAAGCTGCAGTCAGGGCGAAAGGCTGCTTCGCAATCGCGGCTTCCGGGATGTGCGCCGTGTAGACTGCCGCGGTCGGTTCTTCGTCTATCGGGCATGGCGAGGAAACGCTCGCTTCGAGATCGCTGTCAGACAAAGCGACGGCCGTGTCGTCGACATGCGCCGCATCAGTGGCAGAAGATAGTCCTGGGCATGAAAAGCCGGCCGGGTCGACCCGTTTGATGAGCCGCCTGACGGGCGGCGAGAGTGGTGGGTCGGCGCAACAAAGCCTATCCCGCGATCGATCCGACGACGAGCGCGCCCATGACTGCCGCAGTGGCAATAATCGCTACCATGGTGATGGTTTGAACAACCCCGATAGTGGCAGCTGCGGCCACCACTGCAGCCAAGGCTACAACCGCTGTGAACACCAACACAGGCCTCTTTCGCAGAACTTCGATCATGGACTCGATCCTTTCTTCTTTCCCCCTTATCTAACGCCCCGCATTTGAAACGCCATATCGCGCACCTGCGACATGAGGACCGTTGCAGGGGAGGATTTAAGCCAACGACCTCCAGCCTGTGAGCCAAGCGCGCTATCGACACGCTCCACCTGACTTGAAACTGTCACCCTCCGTTTGACGGGTGCCTCGGATCGCATCGGCCCTTCGCGCGTTTGTGTAGCGAATGGGAGCCAGATCAATGAACGTCGCTAACCTGCAACTCGAAGGCCTGTTGATGGCCATTGCATCTATCAATCATGTGCTTGTCCGCAAGGGCGTGCTGTCGACCGAGGAAATCGACATCGCCTTGCGCAGGGCCGAAGCGAGCGAAACAGCCGAGGAGCGATCCGACGGCATGTCGTCGTCGAACCGGGACGCCATCAACTTCCCCATCAGACTGCTGGAACTGGCCAACCGCTGCCAGCCCGAAGCGGATATCCCCTCGTTCTCTGCCCTGGCCCGAATGGTGGGCCAGATGAAAGAGCCCTACAACGACCAGCTGTGAGATAGGGCTCCGGGGAGCCGCGTGGACACTTCGCCGGGGAACATCAGAATAACGTGATGCAATATGGGTTGCCCCCGCCATAACGGCTGGTTACGCTCCAACATAATCAGAGAGCGAGAACAAACCGGCAAAAGCGCCCCAACAAAGGCAACTCATGACCGAAATCAGCAAAGCGGCAATCGCCTACTCAGCCCTTATCCTGCTCGCCAACGTGACCTTGGTATATGCCATCATGGGGCTCGTCACCGAGCCTTAAGCTGGTTTCGGCCAGCACAGCCCTGCCCCAGAGCCCGTTCCATTCCGATCGAAAACCGGAACCCCTTTTCGGGATCATTCCCTATTCGATGAACTCGACCGGCACGCCTGACTTGACGATCTTGGCGAGTTCACGCGCATCCCAGTTGGTCAGGCGCACACAGCCATGGCTTTCGGTCTTGCCGATCTTGGAGGGGTCGGGCGTGCCATGGATGCCGTAGGTCGGCTTGTCCAAAGCGATCCAGACCGAGCCGACAGGACCGTTCGGACCCGGCGGGATGGTCAGGACCTTGTCGTTTTCGCCCTGCTTGAAATTGATCTTTGGGTTGTAGGTGTAGTTGGGATCGAGCGCGATCCGCGATACCGCATGAATGCCCGTCGGCGACGGCGTGTCGCCCGACCCGATCGTCGCCGGATAGGCCGCGACCAGCTGGCCTGCCTCATTGTAGGCGCGGACCTGTTTCAGCCCCTTGTCGGCGACGATGCGCGCGACCGGCTTGTTCACCAGCTTGCCGAAATTGGCGACTTTGACGATGGTGCCGGGCCGGTTGAAATTGGCCTCCGGATTGAGCGCCTTGAGATAGGTCTCGTCCATGTGGAAACGCTCGGCCAGCATTTCGGTGACCGAGGTGAAGGACATGCGCTCGAGCATTGCCTTTTCGCTGTAGTCGGTGGGAATCGACGCGACATACGGGCCGGCCGCGTCTTCCGGCGTGATCGTGTAGGAGCCGAATGCGTCGCCGCCGGTCTCAAGCAGCGCCTGCTTGATGCCAGCGGCGTCGGTCGATTTGAGGCTGGTGCCCGTCATCTCGTTATAGGCTGCGAGCGCCTTGTCGACATTGGAGCCGAAGCGTCCGTCGATGACACCAGGGGAAGCACCGGCACGATCGAGCAGGATCTGCAGGCCAGCGACGTCCTCGCGACCCTTGACGCCGATGGACGGCTCTATGGACGCGCCGCCACCCGATCGCATCGGGTTTTCGGGAAGCGCCAGCTGGTCATCCGAGTTGGGCAACGGCTCGCGTTCGACAAGCTGCTGGCCGGGCGCCTCGGGAAAGGCATTGGGATCATTGTTGTAATAATCGTCGCCGCCGCCAAAGGGCTCGGACGGCATGGCAGGCGCATCGTCGGAGTAACCGCCGTTCTGCACCGGGCCGAGCAACTCGTCGCCCTGGCGATAATCCTGTTGCAGCTGCTGGCGGCGCAGTTCGCGGCGCAGCGCCTGACGATTGTATTGGGTCTCCGGCGGCTGCACGGCAATGACCTTGCCGGTATAGGGATCGACAAGCACGCGGTTTCCTCGGCCGTCGTAGAATATCTCGACGTCGGTGTCCTGCGCCAGGCGGATCGCATGCGGATCTGTCGCCACGCGGCGCGCCTCGAAGCGCCCCTCGACAGGTGCAACCGCAGCCATCCCCTGAAGCACCGACAGCCCGGTCGCCACGGCCGAAAGCACAATAATCTTGCGCAACATGGTCCCCAAATCTCTCCGAATCTCGACCGCCCCCAAGGCGATCCCGGTGGAATCATGATTATCCACCGTCATCAAATAACGATCTGCTAACCCTTCCAACATGAACGCGGCATGAAAATGACGGCACTTCTAGAGCCTGTTCCATTCCGATAGAATCGGAATGGGGCTCTATCTTCTTGGTGGAGCAGGATCTTTTTCGAAAACCGGTTCCCACTTTTCGCGATCATGCTCTATGCGGGCAAGCCAAGCTGCTTGCGCGTTGCCTTGGGAAGTTTTGCGGCGATAAGACGATGGCTTTCGCGGAGGTAGTCCTTGAGACCTTCCCCATCCATGCTCTCGTCGTTCTGGCGCTGGATCCATGTCATGCCGCGCGAAGCGAGGTAAGGCGCGGGCCTGAGCCCGGGCTGCTCCTTGAGGATGTCAAAGGCCATCTCGGAGCACTTGAAGGTGACGGCAAGCGCTTCGCCACCGCCAAAGCCGCCGATGGCAAACACCTTGCCGCCAACCTTCCAAACATGAGCGCCGCCCCATTGCACCACATGGGTGGTGTGGGGCAGCGAGGCGCAGAAGCCGTTGTATTCGTCCAAGGTCATTCTGCGCCCCGCCAGTATTGCTACACTTTAAGCCGCGGCTTCCGTCACCACGGTCGGCTTGGAGCGGAAGTTGAGCCGATCCGAGCCTGCCGTGATCTTGACGGTCGAGCCGTCGAGGATTTCGCCGAGCAGAATCTTCTCGGCGAGCGGGTCCTGCAGCTCCTTTTGCATGACGCGCTTGAGCGGGCGCGCGCCATAGGCCGGGTCGTAGCCCTTGTTGGCCAGCCAATCGATCGCATCCTTGTCGAGCGACAGCGTGATCTTGCGGTCGGACAACAGCTTTTCGAGCCGCTTGAGCTGGATTTCGACGATCTTGCCCATGTCCTGGCGACGCAGGCGATGGAACAGGATGATCTCGTCGACGCGGTTCAGGAACTCGGGCCTGAACGCGCTCTTTACCACGCCCATGACGTCGTCGCGGACCTTGTCGACATCCTCGCCCTCGCCGAGTGCCACCAGATATTCGGCACCGAGGTTGGAGGTCATGATGATCAACGTGTTGCGGAAGTCGACGGTGCGGCCCTGACCATCGGTCAGGCGGCCGTCATCGAGCACCTGAAGCAGCACGTTGAAGACATCGGGATGCGCCTTTTCGATCTCGTCGAACAGGATCACCTGGTAAGGCCTGCGACGCACTGCTTCGGTCAGCGTGCCGCCTTCCTCGTAGCCGACATAACCGGGAGGCGCGCCGATCAGCCGGGCCACGGAGTGTTTTTCCATGAACTCGGACATGTCGATGCGCACCAGCGCATGCTCGTCGTCGAACAGATAATCGGCGAGCGCCTTGGTAAGCTCGGTCTTGCCGACGCCCGTTGGTCCCAGGAACATGAACGAGCCGATCGGGCGGTTCGGATCCTGCAGCCCAGCACGTGCGCGCCGCACCGCCTTGGAAACGGCCTGCACGGCTTCGCCTTGGCCGACGACGCGAACGCCGATCTCGTCTTCCATGCGCAACAGCTTCTCGCGCTCGCCTGCCAGCATCTTGTCGACCGGAATACCCGTCCAGCGCGACACGACATGACCAATATGCTCGGGCGTCACGGTCTCTTCGACCATGGTGCCGCGGCCTTCGAGTGCTTCGGCCTCGACGAGCTTCTTTTCGAGTTCGGGGATGCGGCCATAGGCAAGCTCACCCGCCTTCTGGAACTCGCCCTTGCGCTGGGCGATGGCGAGTTCGTTGCGCGCTTCTTCGAGCTTGCCCTTGAGGTCGGCGGCGAGCCCGAGMTTTTCCTTTTCCGACATCCACTGGCTGGTCACCTGGGTCGACTCTTCCTCGAGCCCGGCCAGCTCCTTTTCGAGCCGTTCGAGACGATCGCGGGAGGCGTCATCCTTCTCGATCTTGAGCGCTTCGCGCTCGATCTTCAGCTGCATGATGCGGCGGTCGATCTCGTCGAGGGCCTCGGGCTTGGAATCGATCTGCATGCGCAGCCGCGAGCCTGCCTCGTCGATCAGGTCGATCGCCTTGTCSGGCAGGAASCGGTCGGTGATGTAGCGGTTGGACATCGTGGCGGCTGCAACCAGCGCAGAATCTGAAATGCGGACCTTGTGGTGCTGTTCGTATTTCTCCTTCAGCCCGCGCAGGATCGAGATGGTGTCCTCGACCGTCGGCTCCGAAACGAAGACCGGCTGGAAGCGGCGGGCAAGGGCGGCATCCTTTTCGACATGCTTGCGATATTCTTCAAGCGTGGTGGCGCCAACGCAATGCAGCTCGCCGCGCGCAAGTGCGGGCTTCAGAAGATTGGACGCGTCCATCGCGCCATCAGCCTTGCCAGCGCCGACCAGCGTGTGCATCTCGTCGATGAACAGGATGATGCCACCGGCAGCCGCGGTGACTTCCGAAAGCACGGCCTTCAGCCGCTCCTCGAACTCGCCGCGATACTTCGCGCCAGCAATCAGCGCGCCCATGTCGAGCGCCATCAACTGCTTGTCCTTCAGCGATTCCGGCACGTCGCCATTGACGATGCGCGAAGCAAGGCCCTCGGCGATGGCGGTCTTGCCGACGCCCGGCTCGCCGATCAGCACCGGATTGTTCTTGGTCCGGCGCGACAGGACCTGGATGGTGCGGCGGATCTCGTCGTCGCGGCCGATGACCGGATCGAGCTTGCCGGCACGGGCATCCGCCGTCAGGTCGCGGGCGTATTTCTTCAAGGCATCGTATCCCTGCTCGGCAGTTGCCGAGTCGGCGGTACGGCCCTTGCGGATTTCATTGATCGCGGCATTGAGCGCCTGCGCGGTGACGCCCGCCTTGGCGAGTATCTCGGAGGTCTTGGCCGACTTCTCGACGGCGAGCGCGGTCAGTAGACGTTCGACGGTGACAAAGCTGTCGCCGGCCTTCTTGGCAAGGTCCTCTGCTGTCGAAAACACCTTGGCGAGCGGCTGGGCCATATAGAGCTGGCCGTTGCCGCCCTCGACCTTCGGCAACGCATCGAGCGCTGCCTCGACGCCAAGCTTGGCGTCGTTGGCACGGCCGCCGGCGCGTTCGATCAGCGAAGCGGCAAGGCCTTCGTCGTCATCGACAAGGACTTTGAGGATATGTTCGGGGGTGAACTGCTGGTGGTTGCGCGAAAGCGCCATCGTCTGGGCGGACTGGATAAAGCCGCGGACGCGCTCGGAGTATTTCTCAAGATTCATTCTATGTCTCCATTCCGTACCCGGCCCGCTTTGCGGCACCGGTTAGGCTCAAGGTGACGGATCCGCCCAAAAGGGCCGGACCCAACTGAGCGTGATATGGTGAGTAGGACGATATCCCTCAAGGTGCATTGATCGAAGTCAAAAAACAAAAACGGCGAGGAATTTCTCCCCCGCCGTTTTGACGATTTCACGATGTTCCGGTTACCCGGCCAAGCTTCAGCTCTCGACGGCGGCAAGTCCGGTGTCGGCAGCGGGCGCTTCGCCCTCTGCCGCAGCTTCGCCTTCGGCGCGGGCGCGTTCGCCACGGCGCGGACGGCGGCTGCGACGTGGAACTTCCACTTCGCCTTCGGCTGCTACAACCGCCTGTGCCTCGACCACCGGCGCAGCTTCAGCCTGCGGTGCCTCGATTGGCGCTGCCTGAACCTGCACGGCTTCAACTTCAGCCTGCTGGGGCTCTACCTGCTGGTCGGGCTGGCGACGTTCGGGACGACGGCCCTCATTACGGGGACGGCGCTCGCGGCGGCCTTCACGCGGCTGGACTTCGCCGGCAGCTTCCGGATTGAGGGCGACCTCGGCTGGTGTGCCTTCGATATCAGGCTGCGGGCCGGTGCCGTTGACAACCGGCTGCGGCTGAACATGAACCTGCTGGGCCGGAGCCTCGGCAAAGTTGTTGCCGCCCATATCGTCGTCGCGCTCGTCATCCATGTCGGAATCGAACTCGTCGCGGCTCTGTTGCTGCTGCTGGATCGGCATCTGCGCCATGGCGGCGGCAATGATGCGGTTATAATGCTCTGCATGCTGGAGATAGTTTTCGGCCATCACCCGGTCGCCGGAGCTGTGCGCGTCTCGCGCCAGAGTGGTGTATTTTTCGGCGATCTGCTGCGCGGAGCCACGGATCTTTACATCAGGACCGTTGCTCTCATAGTTGCGCGTAAGCGGGTTGGGACCCTTGCGGTTGCTGTTGTTGCCGTTACTGTTGTTACTGTTGTTATTGTTGTTATTGTTGTTACGACCGCGCATGCGCCTATTCTGCTGTTGTGGCCTCATCAGATTCTCTTTGTGTTGAAGTATAACCCGAACGGGGGCACTTAGGCGGCCTGCCGTTTCGTAACTTTCCGCCGGTGATCGCCCGCAACATTCTTGCGTCGGCGCCACATGCCATCCTGTTTCGGTTTCATGTCACTTGCCGGACGATCCCCGCACGAAGCTAGAGCGTCGTCTACGCAAGAAGGCAGCTAGTTTCGAAGGAAACCGAATCGTTAACAGCACTGCCTGCTTCGTCTCATCCGGTTGCCGGAACCTAGCGGCATTCACTTTCCTTGCCAAGCGGTTTTTTGCGGTGCCGAAAGGCCATGGTCAGCGCCGGAATACGAGCACCCGGTCGTTGCCACCCAAGTCCTTGTGCTGGGCGAACAAAATGTAACCGGCCTGCTCGAATATCTCAGTCACGTCGCGCCGCTGGTCGTGCCCGATTTCGAGCCCGACAAGGCCATCTTTCTCAAGATGGCGCGCAGCACCCGACGCGATCGTTCTGTATGGCTCAAGACCGTCCGGGCCGCCGTCGAGCGCGCGGCGCGGATCAAAATTGCGAACCTCGTTCTGCAAATCCTCGATCTCTAGTGAAGCTATATAGGGAGGATTTGAGACTATTAAATGGTGAAGACCATGAATCTCAGCAAACCAGTCGGATTTTTTTGCTGAAAAGCGCGCGGAAACGCCGAGCTGGGCGGCATTGGCCGCCGCGGTTGCCAGCGCATCGTCGGAAACGTCGACACCGATCGCCACGGCTTTCGGCTCCTGGGTGACCAGCGCCAGCGCAATCGCACCGGTGCCGGTACCGAGATCGAGAATGCGGCAGATGCCCGCGCGCGCCACAGTCTCGCGGACGAAGGGCAAGACCGCATCGACCAGCGTTTCGGTGTCGGGGCGCGGCTCCAGCGTCTCGGCGGAGAGGTTGAGGCGCATGCCGTAGAATTCGCGGTAGCCCAAGATGCGGTGGACGGGTTCGCCTGATATACGGCGGTCGAGCGCTGCTTCGATCTCAGCCACCTGCCCGACGAGCCTGTCGGGCGACGAAATCGCATCGGTGCGCGTCGTGCCGGAAAAATGTTCGACGATCAGCCGTGAATCAAAGGCCGCGTCGGTTATGCCCGCGCCGGCCAGCCGCTGGCGTGCGTGGCGCAGGAGTTCGCCGAGTGGGCGCTTAGCCATCCGAGCCCATGTCAGCCAGGAGCTTGGACTGATGATCGGAGATCAGCGCGTTGATGACTTCGTCGAGTTCGCCCATCATCACCCGGTCGAGCTTGTAGAGCGTCAGGTTGATGCGGTGGTCGGTCAGGCGCCCTTGCGGGAAATTGTAGGTGCGGATGCGTTCTGAGCGATCGCCCGAACCGACCTGCGACTTGCGCGACGAGGAACGTTCCTCGTCGGCGCGGCTGCGCTCCATATCATAGAGGCGCGCGCGCAGGATCTGCATGGCGCGCGCGCGGTTCTGGTGCTGCGATTTTTCAGCCTGCACCACCATGATGCCGGTGGGCAGATGGGTGATGCGCACGGCCGAGTCGGTGGTGTTGACGTGCTGGCCGCCAGAACCCGAGGCGCGCATCGTGTCGATGCGGATGTCTTCGGGACGGATGTCGATATCGACTTCCTCGGCTTCCGGCAAAACGGCAACCGTCGCTGCGGAGGTATGGATACGGCCACTGCCTTCGGTCGCGGGAACCCGCTGGACGCGGTGGACGCCGGACTCGAACTTCAGATGGGCAAACACGCCCTTGCCCGAGACGGTGGCGACGATTTCCTTGAAGCCGCCCGCGTCGCCGTCGCTGGCGGACGCCACTTCGAAGCGCCAGCCGCGCGAGGCCGCGTAGCGTTCGTACATGCGGTAGAGGTCGCCGGCAAACAATGCTGCCTCGTCGCCGCCGGTGCCGGCGCGGATTTCGAGGATGGCGTTGCGCTCGTCGGCTGCGTCCTTGGGCAAAAGCAGGATCTGGATTTCCTGCTGGAGGCTCTCGATGCGGTCTTCGACCTCGGGCTTGTCCATTTCGGCAAGCGCGCGCATCTCGGCGTCGGTGCCCTTGTCGGACAGCATTGCCTCGAGATCGGCAAGCTCCTGCTCGGCCCCGCGCAGCTCGCGGATCTTGGCGACAAGCTCCTGGATGTCGGAATATTCCGACGCCAGCTTGACGTAGACATCGGGGGCTGGTCCGGCAGCCATCTGCGCTTCGAGCATGTCGAAGTGCTTGACGACTTGGTTCATTCGGTCATGGGGCAGGCTGATCATAATGGTATGGAACGGTCGTCCGCAAAGGCCTGGAGCAGCGCGCGCATCGGCAGGCTGGCGGCAGGACCGGAAAGGTTATCGTCGAAGAAGGATTTCAACTCACCGAGAGGAAGCTCGGTCAGCATCGCCTTGACCGGGCCGATGGAGGCCGGCGACATGGAGATCGAACGGTAGCCGAGACCAAGCAGCGCCATCGCCGAGATCGGCTTGCCGGCAAGTTCGCCGCACAGCGTGACGGGCGTGTGGTTGCGCAAACCGGCATCGGCGATCTGCTTGAGCACCCTCAAGAAGGGCACCGACAGCGGGTCGAAGCGATCGGCAAGTTGCGTGTTGCCACGGTCGGCGGCCATGACGAACTGGAACAGGTCGTTGGAGCCGACCGAAACGAAATCGACCGCCTGCATGAGCTCATCGAGCTGCCACAGCAGCGACGGCACCTCGATCATGGCGCCGAGCTTGAGGCTCGTCGGCAGGTGGTGGGCAAAGCGCGACAGGTGTCTGACCTCGCGGTCGATGATCTCGCGTGCCTGCGCGATCTCGCCAAGCTCGGTGACCATCGGCAGCATGACCTTGAGCTCGCGCCCACCGGCCGCCTTGAGCAGCGCGCGGACCTGCGTGCGCAGCAGTCCGGGACGGTCGAGCGTGAGCCTGATGGCGCGCCAGCCAAGGGCCGGGTTTTCCTCGTCCTGCCCCGAGCCCTTGAAATAGGGCAGTACCTTGTCGCCGCCGATGTCGATGGTGCGGAAAGTGACGGGACGGCCGCGCGCGATGTCGAGCACGTCGCGGTAGAGCTTTTCCTGCGCTTCGGCGCGCGGGAAGGTCGAGGCGACCATGAACTGCAACTCGGTGCGGAACAGGCCAATGCCGGCGGCCCCCGCTTCGGCGAGCTGCGGCAGGTCGACGGCAAGGCCGGCATTCATCAGCAGGTCGACCTTGACGCCATCCTTTGTCTCGGACGGCTTCTTGCGAAGTTCGCGGTAGAGTTCCTGCCTGCGGGCGCGGAAACGCACCTTTTCGGCGTATGCTGCTTCCAGATCGGCCTGCGGGCGCAGATGGACCGTACCTTCGACGCCATCGACGATGATCGGATCGCCGTTTTCCGCCATGGAAACGGCGCCCTTCATCTGGCCGGCGACGGGAATGCCCATGGCGCGCGCTACGATGACGACGTGGCTGGTCGGCGCACCGTCCTCCAGCACCAGGCMGCGCAGCCTGTCGCGCGGGTAGTCGAGAAGTTCGGCAGCCCCCATGGAGCGCGCAACGATGATCGCGTCCTTGGGCAGCGATTCAGCGATCGTCTCGGGGCCGCGACCCATGAGCTGGCGCAAAAGGCGGTTGGCGAGATCGTCGAAATCGCTCATCCGCTCGCGCAGATAAGGATCGGTCATGTGCAGCATGCGCGCACGCATGTCGCTTTGCACTTTTTCGACGGCAGCTTCAGCCGTCAGGCCGTTGCGGATCGCCTCTTCGAGCCGCCGC
Organism: Aminobacter sp. P4_D5; assembly: GCF_056401815.1. Lineage (NCBI taxonomy): Bacteria > Pseudomonadati > Pseudomonadota > Alphaproteobacteria > Hyphomicrobiales > Phyllobacteriaceae > Aminobacter > Aminobacter sp. P4_D5. The sequence goes on from NZ_JBFUIP010000063.1 coordinate 18,832, forward strand.
ACCCAGCCGCGGTCGTTGGCGAACATGCGATAGGCTTCGAGAACCTCGCGGTGCTCGCCCTCGAAGGCGACGTCGCGGCGTTCCAGCATGTCGTCGATCGACAGGCGCAGCGAGCCGAGCGAATCCTCAAGCCGGCGCAGTTCTTCATCGCTGTCTTCGTTGAACAGATTGGTGACGACGATGCGCGGCTCGTGCAGCACGACATGGCCGAGGCCCACACCTTCGTTGAAGGCAATGCCGGTGAAGCTCGCCGGGCGCGACATATCGAGTTCAAGGCCGGGACGGCTCAGGCGGCCGATGTCGCCGGATGCGATCATCTCGGCGATGACCATAGCAGTCGTTTCGAGCGCTTCGATCTCGTCGTCGCGGTAGTGGCGCATGGTCTTGTTCTGGACGACCAGAACGCCGAGCGTGCGCCCTGCCCTGAGCACCGGCACGCCAAGGAAGGAGTGATAGATCTCCTCGCCTGTCTCCGGCAGGTAGGCGAAGGCAGGATGTTCCTGGGCATTGGACAGGTTGAGGGCACGAGCACTGGCCGCGATCGTGCCGACCAGGCCCTGGCCCAGACGCAATTGCGCGAGGTGAACGGCGTTCGGGTTCAGACCGACGGTGGCGTAGAGCTCAAGCACCGAGTCGGCGCGCAGCACATAAAGCGAGCAGACTTCGGCCACCATGTTGGCGGCGATGTCGCGCACGATCCTATCGAGCCGTTCCTGTGGCTCGAGGGGCTCCGCCATCAACTCGCGGAGCCGTTTCAGAAGTACGCGCGGCCCAGCGGCCATGTCACGTATCATTCACCGTCTCCAATGGTTTGGACCCGGCGCTGCACATGCTGCACGCCGGCAACGCGGTGACGCTCGACTCCTAATACTACTGCTTATCGAGACCGTAGACGGAATGCAAAGTGCGAACAGCAAGTTCCGTGTAGGGACCGTCGATCAGGATCGAAATCTTGATCTCGGAGGTGGTGATGGCGCGGATGTTGATACCCTTGGCCGCCAGTGCCTGGAAGGCGGTTGCGGCAACGCCGGCATGGCTGCGCATGCCGATGCCGATGACCGACACCTTGGACATGCCCTCGTCGTGCTGGACCGCGTCGTAGCCGATGTCGGGGCGGATCTTTTCGAGCACGGCGAGTGCCTTGTTCACGTCGCCCGAAGGCACGGTGAAGGTCATGTCGGTGAACTTGCCGTCCTCGGAGATGTTCTGGACGATCATGTCGACATTGATGTTGGCCTCGGCCAGCGGCCCGAAGATCCCGCCAGCTACGCCCGGCCGGTCGGCGACACGGCGCAGCGAGACCTGGGCTTCGTCCTTGGCGTAGGCAATTCCGGTGACGACCTGCTGTTCCACGATTTCATCCTCGTCACAAATGAGAGTACCAGGCGGGTTGAGGAAATCCCCCATGCCGGGCGCATCGGGATCCTCGAAGGACGAACGCACGAAGGTGCGGACCTTGTGCACCATGGCGAGTTCGACCGAGCGGACCTGCAGCACCTTAGCGCCGAGCGAAGCCATTTCGAGCATTTCCTCGAACGAAATGCGCGACAGGCGACGCGCCTTGGGCTCGATGCGCGGGTCGGTAGTATAGACCCCGTCGACATCGGTGTAGATATCGCAGCGATCGGCCTTCACCGCTGCAGCTATTGCGACAGCCGAGGTGTCGGAACCGCCGCGGCCGAGCGTGGAGATGCGGTTGTCGGGGCCGATGCCCTGGAAGCCGGCAACGACAGCGACCTGGCCTTCCTGGAAACGCTTGATCAGGAACGAGCCGTCGATGTCGAGGATGCGGGCCGCACCATGGGCGTTGTCGGTCTTGATCGGGATCTGCCAGCCCTGCCAGGAGCGCGCATTGACGCCGATGTTCTGCAGCGCAAGGGCCAAAAGACCGGCGGTCACCTGTTCGCCCGAGGCGACAACGGCGTCATATTCGCGGGCATCATGCATCGGCGAGGCATCGCGGGTCCAGGCGACCAGTTCGTTGGTCTTGCCGGACATGGCCGAAACAACGACGGCAACCTGGTGGCCCGCGTCAACCTCGCGTTTGACATGGCGCGCGACGTTGCGGATTCGGGCGATGTCGGCGACGGATGTCCCGCCGAATTTCATCACGATGCGCGCCATAGAAGCGAAATGCCCTTGCCATATGCGCCGGCCCCAAGGGGGCCGGAAAATGAGTGAAAACACCGATGTTTGGCTCGGTGCCGAATGCGCGGCCTGCATAGCCAAAACCGTCAGCTTCCGCAAGGCGCGGAAATTGTCGCCTTGACAATCCATGCGCCAGACCCGACTTCCTTGCGCTCGAAGGAGACCACATCAATGCCAGATCCCCGCCCATCGACCATCGATGCCGGAGAAGTCGAGCGGTTCTCGGCACTCGCCGCCGAATGGTGGAACCCCAACGGCAAGTTCCGCCCGCTGCATAAATTCAATCCCGTGCGCCTGGGCTATATCCGCGATCAGGTCGCGACACGCTTTGGCCGCGACACCCACGCCGCACGGCCATTCGAAGGCCTGCGCATCCTCGACATCGGCTGCGGTGGCGGCCTGTTGTGCGAGCCGATGTCGCGCCTGGGTGCCGAAGTCGTCGGTGCCGATGCGTCCGCGACCAACATCGAAGTGGCGAAAATCCATGCGGCGGAAGCCGGCGTGACCGTGGATTACCGCGCCACGACAGCCGAAGACCTGGCCGATGCCGGTGAAAAATTCGACATCATCCTCAACATGGAAGTTGTCGAGCACGTCGCCGACGTCGAGTTGTTCGTCAAGAAATGCGGCGAGATGGTCAAGCCCGGCGGCATCATGTTCGTCGCCACCATCAACCGCACCTTCAAGGCACTCGGCCTCGCCATCGTGGGCGCCGAATATGTGCTGCGCTGGCTGCCGCGCGGCACCCACCAGTACGGCAAGCTGGTACGCCCCGAAGAGCTCGACAAGGCGCTCGTCGGTGCTGGCCTCGCCACCATCGACCGCACCGGGGTGACCTACAACCCGCTCTCCGATCGCTGGCAGAAATCCCGCGACATGGACGTCAACTACATGGTGCTGGCGGAAAAGGCGGCCTGAGGCCGCCTTTCCCAACCCTAGATTGGACGACTACGCAGCCAGCGGACGATATCCGCCGCGCCAATAGAGCAGGGCCTGGTCGGCATCCTGCGTCCGGACCGCCTCGACAGAGCCGATGATAATCGAATGCGAGCCGCGATCGATCATCTCATCGAGGCTGYAATCGAAGGCCGCAACCGCATCCGAGAGGATCGAAGCGCCGGTCTTGAGCGTGACCCAGTCGGCGCCATCGTAGCGCTCGTTGCCCTTAATGCCACCGAAGCCGGAAAAGCGCTCGGCGACCTTCTGATGCTGCGGCCCCAGCGAATTGACGGCGAAATGGCCATGCCGCTCTATGACCGACCAAGTCGACGACGAGCGGTTGACGCAGGCGATCACCTTGGGCGGCTCGGCCGACAGCGACACGACCGAAATCACTACCAGTCCGGACCGGTCATCGCCGATGCCTGCCGTAATGACGCTGACATTGCCCACCATGAGCCGCATGGCGGCACGAAAATCGGCGGCACCCACGGGAAGCTGAGGATCGAAAACGGGTATCGTCATGATCTCACCCCCTCAGGCCGCCGACCGCTGCGCGGCAGGCGCGATACGCACGCCCCTCGCCTCCAGGATCGGCAGGACGTTGTCGCGGAAATAGGGAAACTCCTCGGCGTAATCGACAAAGGACAAGGTGGTTCCGCGGAAGCCTGCCTCGTGCAATGCCGTAAAGCCGTCCGCAACCTGCTCTGGCGTGCCGACAAGGGGGAAACCGCCGTGCCCCGCGGCCATGCGATCACGGATGAGCGCGAGCAGTTCGTGCGGGAAAGACTGCGCATGGGCGAACTGCAGCCGCACCAGATTGTCGACCGCCTCCCAATCGGCGTTCTCGCGGCCCGAATAGTTGAGGAAGTCCAAGGCCTGCTTCTCGGTCGGACGGCAAACGACATGCGAGAAGGTGAGAACATCGACGTCACGCCCGGCTTGCGTCGCCTGCACCTTCAATGCGGTTATCTCGTCTTTCGAACGAACGAGATCGATCGCCGGCGTAAACAGAAAATCGGCATTCTGGATCGCGAATTCGCGACCGCGCTCGGAACCAGCGGCATTAAGGATCGGCGGGCGCTTTGAAGGGCGAGGATCGCCCAAAATCTGCTTCAGCTTAAAATAGGTACCGTCCCAGTCGAAAGATTCGGTGCGGCTCCACAGCGCCTTGATCACGTCGAACCACTCCTGGGCGTAACCGTATCGCGTGGCATGGTCGTCGGGCAGCGTGAGCCCGAGCGCTTCGTATTCCGGCTTGTTCCAGCCTGCGACGATGTTGAGGCCAACACGTCCGCCGCTGATCTGGTCAATGGTTGCCAGCTGTTTGGCGACGACGACCGGATGATTGGCAACCGTGTGAATGGTAGCGAAAATTGTGATGTTGCGCGTGTGGGCGAGGAGCCCCGTCGCCCAGGTCATCGTCTCCAGCACATTGCCGTGGAAATTGGTCTCGCCACCATAACCGATCCAGCGGGCGATCGGGAGCATGAAGTCGATGCCGGCGTCGTCGAGAAGCCTGGCGAGACGAAGATTGTTGGCCCAGGAATTGTCCCAGCGATCCTGAATCTTGGTCACAGTCATGCCGCTGGAGCAGTTGGACGCGAAGGTGCCGAGAAAGAAGGGCTGCACTGCGGACGCAGATGTGCCGAGCATGCTCATGTTTGGGTCTCCTCCCCATAAGATGAACTTTATAATAGAAAGTCTATCATAAATTCATATGGACGCAAGTCGGCATCCCGGGGCATGTTCGCTTGCCGAGGAAGGGACCGATGAGCAGAGAGAAGACGACCGCCGATCCGAGTGCCGACCTGCTGGACCGGGGCTGGCATCTTGCCCGCACGCCGCTCGAGATTGACGTCACTGAAGTGGAATACGCGCTGATGCGCTCCTATGAGGCGTTTGGGCGCTGGCAGGCCGAATGCCTGGCAACGGTGATCGAGTTTTCGGCGACTGGCGCGGAGAACGCCCTGCTCCATGTCATCCGGATGAACGACCGGCCCAAGACCATCCACGATCTGGCCCACATGACCAATCGCGAGGACATCCCCAACATCCAGTACAGCCTGCGCAAGCTCATCAAGGGCGGCTTCGTCAAACGCACCGGCAGCGGCAGGACAGGCGTGACCTACGAGGTAACGCCTGTCGGCCATCACGTTACCGAGCGCTATGCCGACATCCGCTCGGTTCTGCTCATCGACGCACTGACCCGCATGCCAGATCTCGCGGCCAAGCTGAGTGATGCCGCACACACGCTGGAACTTGTGACAGGCATCTACGAGCAGGCCGCCCGCGCCGCCGCCACTCATCGCCGTCGCCATCCGCAGCTTGATCCTGCGGACAAACAGGACTGAGAGCGTCCAGCCGCCGCGCTGCGCCGACAGCCAAATTCCAGATGAACATGTAGCCCCCGAGCCAAGACTACAACCGTCAGACCGGCGCGACCAACCCAGTAATGGGCCAAGCGGCCCGTAAAGCCTGCGTCAGTTCCGGTCGTCAGGAAACACCGGCAGCGGCATGAACTCGATGCCGTCTTCGGCGAGGCCCTGGGCCTCCTCAATGGTCGCAGCACCGTAGATGCCGCGCGCTTCGGTCTCGCCGAAATGAATCTTGCGCGCTTCTTCGGCGAACTTGTCGCCGACATTTTCGGCGTTCTCACGCACCTTCTCGGACAGCTCCTTAAGTGCGGCCATCATCTTGCGCTGCTGCTCGCCCATGGCGAGCGCGACCTTTTCCTGCTTGCGCGAGGTCGAGACGGCTGGCGCCATCAGCGCCTTTTCGATCTTCTGCGAGCCGCATTCCGGGCAGGAGACAAAACCGCGCTTGCGCTGGGTTTCGAAGTCGTCATTGCTGCGGAACCAGCCTTCAAAGTCATGCGTGCGGTCGCAATGAAGCGAAAAGCGGATCAAGATGCGGCTCCCCTGAGCGCCCCCTCGCCCGCTCCACGAAGCGACACGTTGAATTCGCGCGCGTTCTTGAGGTTCGGGATTTTCTTGCGCGCGTCAGCCGAATGACGCGTGTCGATCTCGGCGATGATGACGCCGGGCTCATCGTGGGCGGCCTCGGCGAGAATGCGGCCCCACGGATCGATGATCAGCGAGTGACCGAAGGTCTCGCGGCCGTCCTCGTGCTTGCCACCCTGGGCCGAAGCGATGACGAAGGCGCCGTTTTCGATGGCGCGCGCGCGCAACAGCACATGCCAATGGGCAAGGCCGGTCTGGCGCGTGAAGGCTGCCGGAGCAGTCAACAGCTCGGCGCCAGCAAGGGCCTCGGCGCGGAACAGCTGGGGGAAACGCAAATCGTAGCAGATGGCAAAGCCTATCTTGGCAAGCGCGGTGTCGGCGACGACGGCCTCCGTGCCCGGCTCATAGGCCGAGGACTCGCGCCAGCTCTCGCCATTGTCGAGGTCGACGTCGAACATGTGGATCTTGTCGTAGACGGCGAGTGTCGAGCCATCCGGGCCAAACAGGAAGGCGCGGTTGGCGAGCTTGCCGTCGGCGCGCACGATGGCGGTCGACCCGACATGCAGGTGGATGCCGAGCTCGGCGGCGAGCTTGCGGCCGGATGCCACGATCACGTCGCGATCTTCCGAGGTGAAGGCTGCGGCCCGCGCATCCTTGTCGCCAATGATGGCGCCAGTCATTTCGGGCGTCTGCACATAGGTGGCACCGAGGCCAGCGGCCTCGCGGACCAGTGCTTCGAAATCGCGTGCGTTACGCTCGGGGTCCTTGCCCGAACGCATCTGCACTGCTGCCGCCTTGAAAATCGCCATGGTCCGTCCTCAGGTCTATGCGCCGGTTGTGAGAAGTTGGTCGAGCCTGCCTCGCGCATCGAGGTCATGCAGGTCGTCGCAACCGCCGACATGGGTGTTTCCGATGAAAATCTGCGGGAACGTCGCGCGGCCGTTGGCGCGCGTGATCATTTCCTGCCGAAGCTCGGGCGAGAAGCTAGCGTCATGTTCGGTGAATGCAACGCCCTTGCGTTCCAAAAGCCGCTTTGCCGCCGTGCAGTAGCTGCACATCATGCGCGTATAGATAGTCACATCGACCATGGCGAAAATCCGTTGTCCTTGGTCGACTATATAGTGTCTGCCTCGTCGGGCCGGAAGTCCCCCGGCAGCACACGCGCGAAAGTCAGCACGTCGACGGCACTCGCCCCGCCCTTCTTGAGCGCGCGGGTGACCGCCGCAACGGTGGCGCCAGTGGTGTAGACGTCATCAACGACCAGCACCCGCTTGCCCCTGATATCAATCTCGGCCTCAGGCGGCACAGCGAAGGCCGCCCGCACATTGTCTTCGCGCTCGCGCTGGCCGAGGCCGATCTGCTGGCGCGTGCGCTTGACGCGGCGCACAGCGGTCGGCGCGAAAGGCACAGCGGAGAGCGATGCAATGGTGCGGCCAAGCTCCGCCGACTGGTTGAACTGGCGCCAGAAGAAGCGGCGCCAATGCAGCGGTACCGGCACAACGACTTCGGCGTCGGCGACGAGCTCGGCACCCGCGCGCAGCATCCAGCGCGCCATCCATGGCGCGAGGTCGGTGCGGTCATGGAATTTCAGGCCCTGCACCATGCGGCGGGCGACACCGGAGTAAGCGACAGCGGCGCGTGCCCTGGCAAAGGGCGGTGGGTCGGCGATGGCTTCTGCGGAGAGGAAGCCAGCGCCGAAATCATGGCTGAACGGCGTGCCCATCACCTCGCACCACGGCTTTTCAAGAAACCGCAGTTTTGGCCAGCACGCGCCGCATAGGGCGCCGGGCTGCGTGACCTGACGGCGGCAACCAGCGCATACCGGCGGAAACAGCATCCGCGCCGGCCATGCGGCGACTGACAAAGCGAGGCTCTTGATCTCCGGCATCGGATCGGCCACGACAGTTTGAGGTCGGGCGACCATAACAGAAACCCGGCGAACAAGGACATCCTGACGTGCAAGCCATTTTCGACGCCAATCTCGTGATCGCGCACCGCCGGCGCGCATTGGCGCAAGGCACAGCCGGCGCCGACTTCCTGATGGCGCGGGCGGCGGAAGACCTCACTGAGCGGCTTTCGACTGTCGAACGCAAATTCGAGCGCGGCGCGGCGATCTTTTCGGTCAGCCCAGCGGCGACAGCGGTGCTCGCCGCAAGCGGCAAGGTCGCCGAACTGGTTCGCGTCGAGGCCGACAAGAGCTTTCTCGGCGGTGGGCCGGGTATCGTCTCCGATCCCGAGACCATCGCGCTGGAACCGGCAAGCATCGATCTCGCCGTGTCGCTGCTGGCGTTGCAGGAAGCCAACGACATTCCCGGCCAGCTGATCCAGATCAGACGCGCGCTGAAGCCGGACGGGCTGTTTCTCGGCGTTCTGGCGGGAGCTGGCACGCTCGTCGAGTTGCGCGAAAGCCTACTGGCGGCGGAAACGGAGATATCCGGCGGTGCCAGCCCGCGCGTCATTCCTTTCACCGACGTTCGCGATGCCGGCGGGCTGTTGCAGCGGGCCGGATTTGCCCTGCCCGTCGCCGATGTCGACACGGTAACGGTGCGCTACGATACGATGTTCGGGCTGATGGCCGATCTCAGGGCGATGGGGGTTACCAGCTCGCTTTCCGACCGATCGCGCAAGCCGGCGACACGGCGGCTGTTCCAGCGTGCTGCCGAGATTTATGCCGAACGCTTTTCGGACCCTGACGGGCGCGTGCGGGCAAGCTTTTCGTTCATCTGGCTGTCGGGATGGGCGCCTGATCCCTCGCAGCAAAAGCCGCTCAAGCCGGGTTCAGCGCAGGTATCGCTCGCCAAGGTGCTCGGCGAGGAAGGCAAGAAGTAGCGTCAATCACTTCAGCGCTTTTTGAATCTCGCTGTTGTTGTCGCCCCAAAGGAATTCCAGCTGGCTCGCAAGTTGCCCGAAGCCACCGACAATAGCCACCGCGATCAGGGTTGCGATCAACCCGTATTCGATCGCCGTGGCACCCTTTTCGTCCCCCAGAAATCGCCAGATCATCGGTCGCGCCCACCCCTCTCGTTGGAGAAACCATAGCTTTGACAGATTAAGAAAGGTTAATGGCGTAGGCTTAACGTGTGATGAAGCAGCAAGCGCATCGGAATCGACTTTCGAAAAGCACGATGCGCAGATTCAAAGACTTGGAGCGTCGTCAGCACTGACCGCTGCGCGCGCCGCTCTCCGAGATGATGCAAACCGATTGGGGCGATTTCTGCAGCACGCTGCGACGCAGCGTATAGCTCGAGTTGCGGCTAATCGAGCCCGTGGGGGTGTAGTCGAGCCCATCGAACCGCACCTGGCCGACCTGCATACGCGCCTTGCCATCGAGATAAGGCGTAGCGATAAGCGCAAGGGCGATTGCGGCAAAACCAAACAGCAACGCGACACGCAGGATGCCAGCGCTCGCCCTGACGGCCGAAGACTGGCGCTCGGGGCGGATCAGGTCCCACTCCTTGTCAGCCTGCATAGGCGAAGCCCCCCAACGCCGTGTCGATGCGCAGCCGATCACAGCCGGCAGCCATTCAATTTTTCACGATTGGATGAACTTTGCCTTAACGCTGGCTAATATGGCCAGGTCACAATAGATCGATGAGGAACGGGATCAGCGGCTCGTCGGCAGGCGGCATGGGGTAGTCCCGCATCTGCTTCGGCCGCACCCACTTCAGCACCTGGCCCTCCCTCGGCTCGGGGATGCCCCAGAAGCGGCGACAGACATAAAGCGGCATCAACAGATGGAAATCGTCGTAGGTGTGGCTGGCAAAGGTCAGCGGTGCGAGGCAAGCCGCTTTGGTCTCGATACCGATTTCTTCAAGCAGTTCGCGGACGATCGTTTGCTCGGGCGTTTCGCCCGGTTCGACCTTGCCGCCGGGGAATTCCCACAGGCCAGCCAGCGATTTGCCTTCAGGTCGCTGGGCCAAAAGCACGCGTCCGTCGGCATCGACAAGCGCGCAAGCCGCCACCAGGAGCAGGCGTTTTCCCTGTTCGGTCAAATCAGGCCTCCGGCGGGCGGCGATAGTGGTAACGATAGACTTCCTTGAAGCCCATCTTGGTATAAAGGCGAATGGCGCCTTCGTTGGCGGCCTCGACCTGCAACCAGGCCTGACGGGCACCCCTCAGGCGCGCCCATTTCAGCGCAGAGAGGATCAGCCGGCGGCCAAAGCCCTTGCCGCGCTCGGCTTCGGTGGTGGCAATCTCGAACAGGCCGGCAAGATCGTTGTCGTGGACGCAGATCACTGATGTCACCGGCTGCTCATCCTGCTCCAGGACGAAGAGGCCGGCCTCCGGCTGGATCGCGCCGATGATCTCGGACAGGCCAGGTCTCAGCGACGCATCGATCCCGTGCACCGCCATGGAGGCGCTGACAAAGCGGCCGATGTCCTTGAGCGGGATCTGGTCCATCGCGTGGTCGACGAGGCCATCGTCAAGCGACAGCCGCATGACCAGCGATTCCGAAAAGGTGGTCCAGTGCTCGCGATCGAGATGGGCAGCGATCGCTGGCCCAGACAAAGGCGACATGCGGAAGGTGAGCGGCCGGCCATAGGCCTCGAAGCGGCGGCTGGCACGCGCGATACGGTCGGGAATGCTGCGGATGTCGGCGGGGTCGAGCGGATTGACCGAATTGAGCCGCTTGGCCGGGTGGCCCGCGGTCAGCCTGACCAGCCAGGTGCCGTCATAGTGGACAGCCGCCGCCGGCCAGGCGCGAAAACCCGCCGCTTCGTAGCGGCGGACGATTGCGAGTTCGTGCGACGGACGGTTCTGGTTCACGTGGGCTATCAGCTCCGGTAGTCGCCGTTGATGGCGACATATTCCTTGGTCAAGTCGCAGGTCCACACCGTCGCCTTGCCGCGACCGATACCGATGTCGGCGCGGATGACGATGTCATCGCCCTTCATATAGGCAGAGGTCGCCGCTTCCGAATAGCTCGGATCGCGCTCGCCATTGTGAGCAAGGCGGTTGTCGCCGAACCAGATCGACAGGAGGTCGCGGTCGGCCGGCTCACCGGCTTTGCCGACGGCCATGACAACGCGGCCCCAATTGGCATCTTCGCCGGCAACCGCTGTCTTGACCAGCGGCGAATTGGCGATGGACAGCGCGATGCGCTTGGCCGAGCGCGCCGACTTGGCACCGGTGACAGTGACTTCGACCTGCTTGCGTGCGCCTTCGCCGTCGCGCACGACCTGGAGGGCGAGCGTCTTGAGCATCTTGTTGAGCGCACGGCGGAACGAGGCGAGCCGCGCGTCCTTCGGATCGGAAATCTTCGGCGCGCCGCGCTTGGCCGCAGCACCGGTGGCAAACAGCATCAGCGTGTCGCTGGTCGAGGTGTCGCTGTCGACGGTCACCGCATTGAACGTGCTGGCAGTGCCACGCGACAGCATGTCCTGGAGCACTTCAGCTGCAATCGGAGCGTCGGTGGCGACGAAAGACAGCATGGTCGCCATGTCAGGTGCGATCATGCCGGCACCCTTGGCGATGCCGTTGATGGTGACGTCTGTATCGCCGAGCTTGACTGTCGCCGTGACCACCTTGGGATAGGTGTCGGTGGTCATGATGGCCTTGGCGGCCTCGGTCCACTGGTCGGGCCTTGCATCCTTGACCATGCCGGACAGCAGGTGGCTGAATTTGCCGGCGTCGAGCGGCTCGCCGATCACGCCCGTCGAGGCGAGGAAGACATCGCCTGGCGTGCAGCCGGCGGCCTTGGCCGCCGCCTGGCCGGTCAGCGTGGTGGTCTCGCGACCTTTCTTGCCGGTAAAGGCGTTGGCATTGCCCGAATTGACGACCAGGATGCGCGCCTTGCCGCCCGAAAGGTTCTCCCGGCAGAAGTCGACCGGTGCCGAGGGGCATTTGGAGCGGGTGAACACGCCTGCTGCCGCAGTCCCCTCGTCGAACACCATGGCGAGCACGTCGGTGCGACCCTTGTACTTGATGCCGGCCTCGGCGGTCGCGATGCGCACGCCTTCAATGGCGGGCATCTTGGGGTATTTCTTTGGTGCGAGCGGGGAAACGGTAGTCGACATGAGGAACCTCTGCGGGCTCGGGAAACGGTGAATGCAGGCCCCGTTTGCCCGATAGCGCGAGGCTTCGCAAGGCGTTTTCACCTCACTAAGACGTGGTCCACCTCAATGCACTGCTGGATTAAGGAAGCTGCGGAACAGGCGCTGGATGGCAGGGATCAGACCCCAGATTATCGTAGCCACCATCAGCGGGGCGATCAGAAGCGTACGCTGCCAGATCGACCATCCATCGGTCAAAGGCATGATGACGTAGAGAAGTGCGGTGATCAGCGGATAAACGCCGAGCAAAACCATGAGGGCGAAACGTGGGCGGGAAAAACGGGTTGAAGAAGCAGGCATTTCCATCTCCATCGGAACGAAACGTTTCGTTATATAAAACGGGCCGTTTCGTTTCGTCAAGAGGTCGTATAGGATTGTCGCGAACCGGAGAACGAGATGAGCATTGAAGTAGACAGCGCGCGGAAATCGATCGGCGCGAGGCGCAGCCCTGAAAGCGCCGAGGCGATCCTTGAGGCGGCAGAAGCCGTGCTGCGCGAAAGTGGCCATGCCGGATTCTCGATCGAGGCGGTCGCGCGCCGCGCCCGCGCCGGCAAGCCGACGATCTATCGCTGGTGGCCGAGCAAGACAGCCCTGCTTCTCGAGGTCTATCAACGCCAGAAGGGCGATGTCGCCTACCCCGACAGCGGCAGCATTGAAGAAGACCTGTTCGGTTTTGCCAGGAGCCTGTTTGCGCATTGGCGCGCAACACCCTCGGGTGGCATCTTTCGCTCGCTGGTGGCCGAGGCCCAATCCGATCCTGCTGCAGCCCAAGCGCTGGCCGAATATGCAGCTGGACGCAGGGCCAATACCGGCAAGATCATCGAGCGGGCCAAGGCACGCGGCGAAGTGGCTGCCGATGTAGATCCGACCCAGATCGCCGACATGGTCTCGTCCTATGCCTGGGTGCACCTGCTCACTGGACGGCTCGACGAGGACGATGCGACGTTGCGTGCGGCGATCCGGGTGATCGTGCACGGCATCAAGACCCAAAACAGCTGATTTCGCAGCCAAGCGCCGCGATTTTTCGAAAATCGAGCACAAACAAAAAGGGCGACGCCAAACAGCGCCGCCTTTTTTTGTTTTGAAGTGACGAAAATTACTTCTGCGCGTCGATGGCGTCGATCGCCGTCTTCAGCGCCGGGTCGGTGACTTCGACCTTGCCGGCAGCACGGACCTGCTTGACC
>NZ_JBFUIP010000064.1:0-31877 GCF_056401815.1 Aminobacter sp. P4_D5
GCATGGATCCTCGGGTCAAGCCCGAGGATGACGAAAGCACCTTGGGAGCAGCCTCCAGCCATTGCCAAGAAGCGCACTATCGGCATCCGCCCAAGCCCCCCTCACCAGCCAAGTCCGCGAAACAGCTCGTACCATTCGGGATTGCTCTTCTCGATCAACTCGATCTTCCACTGACGTGGCCAGCGCTTCAGGGATTTCTCACGCTGGATGGCGTCGCGGATGTCGAAGTGCTCCTCATACCAGACGAGGCGATGCACGCCATATCGCGCGGTGAAGCCCGTGCCCTCGCCCGACTTGTGTTCCGGCAAACGACGGGCGAGGTCATTGGTCACGCCGATATAGATCGTGCCGCCCTTCTGGCTGGCGGTCATGTAAACGTAGCCGGTCACGGCGAGAGATTAGTTGCGGCAAAGTTGTACGCAAGCCTGGCTGCTTCCCTACACCGCCGCCAGGACATTCATTAGTTCCGCGCCGGTTCCTAGCTTCCACTAGAGCCGGTCTCAGCACGAAATTGCTGCCAGCGCGCACGGGTCGTTTCCAGCACTTCTGCATTTCATCAATCCCCGCTCCGGCATGCTCCGCTCCGATTGACCCTGCGGCAGCTCTGATGCAGATTGGCTGAGCTGCATTTTCGTTGCCTGACCTGCTGACAGGAGAAGGGCGTGCTTCGATGAAGCAAGACGATTATTTGCTGGGACGCGGCAAGGCCGAGGAAGCGAGACTCCGGCGACAGATTGCCAACCTCGCCCCTGACTCCGATGCACAATTCGAAAAGATCGGGATCAGGCAAGGCGAGCGTGTTGTCGACCTGGGATGCGGACCCGGAGGGGTGTTGCACCTATTGGGTAAACGCGTGGGTCCGACCGGCTCGGTTCTCCGGATCGAACGCAGCGCCCAATTTGTCGATATCGCGCGCCGATTTACGAACGAACTCGCGCTGCCTCAGGTCGAAGTGTGCGAGGGTGATGCCTACGAGACTGGACTGCCGCGCGCATCCTTTGATGGCGCGCATATGCGACTTGTTCTTGTCAATGTCCCCAAACCAGAGCTCATCGTCAAAGAGATGGTTGCTCTGGTGCGCCCGGGCGGTTGGGTGGCGAGCTTCGAGGCGGATTATCTCACGCATATCTGCGACCCGCCATCACCAGCCTGGACGCGGCTTCTTGAGGCATACTCCGCCTATTCGTCAGCGCAGGGAATTGACCTGTTCGTCGGTCGCCGCACCCATAGGCTGTTTCGCGACGCGGGCATCGCGAACATTACCGTGGACCCCGTCCTTCACACCTACCCTCCGGGTCACGACCGGCGGCCGATTCTTTGGGATTTCATCAACAATGTTCGAGACAAATTGACCGAAGGAGGATTTGTCGGGCGTGACGAACTCGAGACAGACATGGCTGCCCTCGACAAACACCTTTCAAATCCTGACGTGCTCGTCGTATCGCACCTCTTCTTCAGGCTGTCCGGCAGAGTCCCGAGTTAGCCACGGCACAAACGACTTTTTGCCGGCCACCTCAAAGCCGGATCACATATTCCTTGCGGGTCGTTTCAAGCACTTCCCAGCTTCCCTTAAAGCCGGGTCGCAGTACGAAACTGTCACCTGTGCGAACGGTGCGGGGCTCGCCGCCGTCTTCTGAGACGACCGAGACGCCTGACAGTATGTGGCAGAACTCCCACTCGTCATATTCGATGCGCCACTTGCCCGGCGTCGATTCCCAGATGCCGGCATAAAGCCCGCCGTCGGCCTCCTCGGCGTTCCAGGTCAGGAATTTTGGATCGCCTGAAATCAACCGGCCTTCGGCCGGCGCGCCTGATTCCGGCTCGATGCCGCTTACGTCGATGGTGAGAAATCTCGGCAAAATCCAGCTCCCAGACAGCAAAAGGCCCCGGCAACATAGCGCTGCCGGGGCCAAGTCTTGCACAGCCGGTCAGACCTTGGCCAGCGCCTGTTCGAGATCGGCGACGATGTCGCTGACGTCCTCGATGCCGACCGACAGACGCACCACATCCGGGCCCGCACCGGCGGCCACCTTCTGCTCGTCGGAAAGCTGGCGATGGGTGGTCGAGGCCGGGTGGATGACCAGCGACTTGGTGTCGCCGACATTGGCGAGATGCGAAAACAGCTCAAGCGCTTCGACGAACTTGACGCCGGCTTCGTAGCCGCCCTTGAGCCCGAAGGTGAAGACGGCACCCGCACCCTTCGGCGAGTATTTCTTCATCAGCGCGTGGTTCTTGTCGCTCTTGAGGCCGGGGTAAGAGACCCACTCGACCTTGGGATGGTCGGAAAGCCAGCCGGCGACGGTGAGTGCATTGTCGCAATGGCGCTGCATGCGCAGCGGCAGCGTTTCGAGACCGGTGAGGATGAGGAACGAGTTGAACGGCGAGATGGCCGGCCCAAGGTCGCGCAGGCCAAGCACGCGCGCGGCGATAGCGAAGGCGAAATTGCCAAAGGTCTCGTGCAGCACGACGCCGCCATATTCCGGCCGTGGCTCCGACAGCATCGGATACTTGCCCGACTTCGACCAATCGAAGGTGCCGCCATCGACAATGACGCCGCCGATCGAATTGCCATGGCCGCCGATGAACTTGGTCAGCGAATGAACGACGATATCAGCGCCATGCTCGATCGGGCGGATCAGATATGGGCTCGCCAGCGTGTTGTCGACGATCAGCGGCAGGCCGTGCTTGCGGGCGATATCGGCCACTTTTTCGATGTCGACGAAGGTGCCGCCGGGATTGGCCAGGCTCTCGATGAAGATCGCCTTGGTCTTGCCGTCGATCTGCTTGTCGAAGCTCGAGATGTCGTTGGTGTCGGCCCAGCGTGCTTCCCAGCCGAAGTTCTTGAAGGCATGGCCGAACTGGTTGATCGACCCGCCGTAAAGCCTGGTTGCGGCAACGAAATTGTCGCCGGGGCGCATCAGGTTGTGGAACACGAGCAACTGGGCCGCATGGCCCGACGCCGTGGCGAGTGCTGCGGTGCCGCCTTCAAGGGCAGCTATACGCTCTTCGAGCACCGCCTGCGTGGGGTTCATGATGCGGGTGTAGATGTTGCCGAAGGCCTTCAGCCCGAAAAGCGAGGCGGCATGATCAGCGTCGTCGAAGACATATGAAGTCGTCTGGTAGATCGGCGTGGCGCGGGCGCCGGTTGCCGGGTCGGGCTTGGCGCCGGCGTGGACCGCTAGCGTGTTGAAACCAGGAGCGCGCTGGGACATTTGATCCTCCAAGGGTATGTCAGTCGAATTCGGCGGCTATATTTGGCGGAGCCGCTGCCAGAAAGCAAAGACGAATATTCCTGGCCGCGCTGAAGTTGCAGCACGATTTTTCCAAGAGTTCGAGCGGGCGCGAAGGTTGCTGCGGCTATTTTGCGCGAATGCCGAAGCTCTGGAACCCTTCGCGCATCACCGGACGCTTCGCGGACAGCACGCCGGAATTGACGCCATTCCAGCCGATCTCGCCGGCAAGCCTGGCATATTCGATCTTGGGGCAGCGGTTCATGACGACCCGGATGCCGGCCGCCTCGGCGCGCGCGGCAGCCTCATCATCGCGCACGGTGAGCTGCGTCCAGATGACTTTGGGCAGCGGTTCGAGCTTGAGCACCTCATCGACGATGCCCGATACCGCAGCCGACGCCCGGAAGACATCGACCATGTCGAGAGTAGCGGGAATGTCGGCAAGGCGGGCATATGTCATGCGGCCAAGGATTTCCTTGCCGGCATGGCCAGGATTAACCGGGAAGACCTCATAACCCTTGTCGATCAGATACTTGGCGACGAAATAGCTCGGCCTGACGTCGTTGGCCGAGGCCCCGACCACGGCGATCGAGCGGACCGAATTCAAGATGTCGGCGATGTAGGCATTGTCATAGGCGTCGTGGTTCATGGCCGTCCTCGTTCGCCGGTTCCGAATACCGGTTTTCGGTGAACCACGCAAAGGCGTCGCGTTTCACGGCAACGAAATACTGCCGTCCTTGGCGAGCGGAAAATCGGGATTGTGCGCAACTTCCCACAAATGGCCCTCGGTGTCGGCGAAATAGCCGTACCAACCACCCCAGAAGGCGCGCTGTGCCGGCTTGACGATGCGCCCGCCCGCGCGCTCCGCATCGGCCAGGACTTCGTCCACCTCGGCCTCGGAACGCGTGTTGTAGGCCAGCGACACGCCTGAGAAGCCACCTTTTGTAGCTGCGATACCCGCGTCGACGGCAAGCTGGTCGCGCCCCCATAGGCCGAGCACCAACCCGCCCATCTGGAAAAACGCGACACCTTCGGTGATCGTCTTGTTTCGTTGAAGCCCCATGGCTTCGTAGAAGCGCACGGCGCGGTCGAGATTGTCGACCCCCAGGGTTACAAGAGAAATCCGCTGTTCCAAGCCTATTCCCCCTTCCACTCCGCTTCGCGCTTTTCAATGAAGGCGCCGATGCCTTCCTCGGCATCCCTTGCCAGCATGTTTTCGACCATCACCCGCGAGGCATGGTGATAGGCTTCCGCCAACCCCATCTCGGCCTGGGCGTAGAACGCCTCCTTGCCGATCTTCAGCGTCAATGGCGATTTTGAAACAATGGTTTGGACGTATTTGCCAACAATGTGATTCAGGTACTCCCGCGGTACGACGCGGTTGACCAGGCCGAAGTCGCGCGCTGTCGTGGCGTCGATCGCCTCGCCGGTCAGCAGCATCTCCATGGCCTGCTTGCGCGAGACGTTGCGCGACAAGGCGACCATCGGCGTCGAGCAGAACAGGCCGATGTTGACGCCTGGCGTGCAGAACGTGGACTGATCCGAAGCTATGGCGAGGTCGCAGCTGGCCACCAGTTGCAGCCCGGCTGCCGTGGCCAGACCATCGACTTCGGCGATCACCGGCTTGGGATGACGCACGATGGATTGCATCAGCGTCGAGCAGCGCTGCATGGTCAGCTCGAAGAAGGCGCGGCCGCGATCGGCATCGCTTCTGTGTGCCGTCATTTCCTTGAGATCATGTCCGGCGCAAAACACCTTGCCCGACGCCGCGAGCACGATCACCCGCACCGCCTTGTCGTCGCGCGCGCCGTCAAGTTGTGACTGAAGTACTGCCATCGTTTCGAGCGAAAGCGCATTGGCCGGCGGATTTGCGAGCGTCAGGCGCAATACGCCCGTCTCCAGCGTCGACCATACCGGTCCCTCCGGTTCGCTGCGCTTGATGGCGACGATTTCTGCCATATTGTCCCTCTTCGCGTTCGATGCGGCGAAAGAATCGCCTGCGTCGAAGCATAAGCGTATACGCGCAGCCTTGAACCTTAGTTCCCAACTATGTCTTGTTGGCGACAGATCAGACGCGGGAACCGGAACGCGGCTTGCGCAGGGGAAGACCAAACTATGCCGAAACAGAGTGGATTGAAGCCGCTGATGACCGCAGCCGCGGTCAACGATCTCCTCAGGGAGGTCTACCCGCAGCTCAACGAGCACTATGATTTCTATCAGGTGACCGAGGTGTTCCCGGGCGGCTGCACCGTGCGTCTCAACGCCGATGAGCGCCATCTCAGGCCGGGCGGCACGGTCTCCGGTCCGTCGCTTTTCACCCTTGCCGACATTGGCGGCTATGTCTGCGTGCTGAGCCACGCCGGGCCCGATGCGCTGTCGGTGACGACCAATCTCAACATCAACTTCATGCGCAAGGCCGAAGCCGGTCCGATCGACGGCCACTGCCGCATCCTCAAGCTTGGCAAGAGCCTGATGGTCTTCGTCATCGACATCGTTGCTGGCCCCGACCAGCAGACCGTAGCCCACGCAACAGGTACCTATTCAGTGCCGCCAAAGCGTCAACGCGATGCGGTAAAATAATACCTCTTGCACATCTCATTGTTTTCGTTGAGTTTTGCAGGATATCTGACCTGCCGCTTCGCTTGACGCGTCATTAACACTCACCTATAAGCCCATTCAAAGCAGCGGCCCGCATTGGGTCGCCGTTTTGTTATTGGCTAGGGCTTCGGCCTTTTGCCAATGAAAGCAACAAGAAACGCCTTCTCCGGAAGGTCCGAACCGAAAGCATATAACCATGACAACCTTTTCGCAGAAGCCTGCGGACGTGGTGAAGAAGTGGGTGCTGATCGACGCCGAAGGTCTCGTCGTCGGCCGTCTCGCCTCCATCGTCGCCAACATCCTCCGCGGCAAGAACAAGCCCACCTTCACGCCCCACGTCGACGACGGTGACAATGTCATCATCATCAACGCCGACAAGGTCGCGTTCACCGGCAAGAAGCTCACCGACAAGGTGTACTACTGGCACACCGGCCATCCCGGCGGCATCAAGGAGCGCACCGCGCGCCAGCTGCTCGAGGGCCGTTTCCCCGAGCGCGTCCTGGAAAAGGCCATTGAGCGCATGATCCCGCGTGGTCCGCTTGGCCGTCGCCAGATGAAGAATCTCCGCGTCTATGCAGGCGCCGAACATCCGCATGTCGCTCAGATGCCCGTGACGCTCGACGTCGGCGCGCTGAACGCCAAGAACAAGAAGGCCTCGTAATTATGGCTGATCTCAGCTCGCTCGCAGAACTCGGCACCGTGACCGCTTCGGTGCAGCCTGCCGCTCCGGTTTACGTGCAGAAGCTCGACAAGAGCGGCCGCGCTTATGCCACTGGCAAGCGCAAGGACGCCATCGCCCGTGTCTGGGTGAAGCCGGGCACCGGCAAGATCATCGTCAACGGCAAGGAATACGCGGCATACTTCGCGCGCCCCGTGCTGCAGATGATCCTGAACCAGCCGCTCGTAGCAGCTGCCCGCGTCGGCCAGTACGACATCATCGCAACCGTCGTCGGCGGTGGTCTTTCGGGCCAGGCCGGTGCTGTTCGTCACGGCATCTCCAAGGCGCTGACCTACTACGAGCCGGCGCTGCGCGGCGTGCTCAAGAAGGGTGGCTTCCTGACCCGCGACAGCCGTGTCGTCGAGCGTAAGAAGTACGGCAAGGCCAAGGCCCGCAAGAGCTTCCAGTTCTCCAAGCGCTAAGCGCCGAGACTGCATTCTCCAGAATTTCGGAAGGGGCTGGTCAAACCGGCCCCTTTCTTTTTGTGCCTGCGCACCAATGCCGTATGATCTCTTGCAACCTGTCGGGTGGCACCAGCGATGGAGACGGTCATGCTGCGCATGCTTGCTGCGACTGTGGCGGCCCTGACCGCCGCCTCCTCGGCGGTGGCCGAAGCAGCACCGAACAGCAAATTCCAGAAGCGCGCCGGCTACTACGACACCTGCTGGCAGCGGGCGGCCGACAAGGCCATAGCCAAAGGCGCCGACCAGAAGAAAGCCGCCAAGAAAGCTGACAGCCGCTGTAAGAAATTGTCGAAAAAGCTATTGAGCGCCGGCGGCTCGAAATACGACATGAAGGAACGACGGCGCTCCCTCCGGCAGTCAATCGACTGATAGCGTGGCATCTCGGTTCGTCGGCGCATTTCCCCGACGAAGGGCGCCCTGCCCCATTGCCGCCGCAACCGACTCGTCGACGTCCGCATAGGGCGCGCGATAGCCATTGGCAGCCAGCCATTGGATGGCTGCTTTGGGCTCGTCAGTCTGGATCATCGTTGCGCCACGCTCGGCCCAGAAGCCGAAGGTTTGTCCGGGAAAGCCTGCGGCAACCGCAAGCTCGTCGCCGCGCCCGCCGGACAGGAAACCGCCAGGCTTGTTGACGATGGCATGGGTGTCGACCCAGATGTGCCAATTGCCGCGTATGGAAGCCGCCCTCACCTTGGCCGAAAACAGTGGCCCGCCTGATACTGTCATCGTCTCGGCATCGCCACGCCAGGTGATCATCTCGACCGCGCGGGCGGAAAACGCCTTGCTGGCTACCTCGATGAAGCCGGCATCGCGCACCGCATCGTCGGCGATGATCGGCATGAACTGAAAGCCCTGGCCAACCCGACGCATGGTTTCCTTGACCGTCGCCACGCGTTCGGCATCCCAAAGGTTCGCCTTCACGACAACTTGTTCCTCCATGCCCATGTCGCGCGCTATGGCAACCATGTCCGCGAGATCGGTGGTTTCCAGCTTGTTGTCGAGATTGACCAGGATCTTGCCCTTGGTGACGCCAAGCATTTCGCGCAAGGTCGGTACCGGCTCGCTGCTCACCTCGCCCGTTCCCTCAACGACGAGGCGGCAGTGACGCAATTCTTCTAGCGTGCGGGCAATCACCTCGCCTTTGCAGTTGGTCGTTCGGTCGAGCCAGCTGTCATGCATGACGATCAGTTCGCCATCCCTGGAGCGCCGTATGTCGATCTCGACCATTTCCGCGCCAAGCGCGATGACGCCGCGCACCGAGGCGATGGAATTTTCGGGATAAAGCCCCTTGCCTGCCTCCAACCCGCCGCCGCGATGGGCCACCACCATGACGTGGTCACGCCACTGATTGGCATCGTCGAAACGCTCGAGGATCTGCTCGGCCCGCGTTCCTGCATGCCCCACTGAGGGGCCGCCAAAGACAAGAAATAGGACTGCCAGAACTGCCCGCATGGGAATCGCTCCATGGCCGAAGGATGCGACAACGAGTTAGGCAGTACCGATGACAAGGGCATGTAGGGCGGATGACAGAGACATGAACGCTCGGGAAAGCCGGCCAGCACACGCAGTGCACCTCGGGGCTGGCATGTTGCGGCCGGCTTCTGTAGTTCTTGCCCCTCGAATTCCGATAGACCGACTGCGGAGACTGCCCATGCCCACTTCATCGATCGATCACGCCTTCACCGCGCGGACGAACACCGGCCGCTCGGGTGATCCGACCTATGCAGGGGCCCTGTCTTTCATGCGACGCAAGTATTCCAAGAACGTTGCAGGCGCCGATGCGGTGGTCTGGGGCATTCCTTTCGATGCAGCGGTCACCAATCGGCCGGGCGCGCGCTTTGGCCCGCAGGCCATTCGCCGCGCCTCGGCGATCTTCGATTGCGACCCGCAATATCCTTTCAACCGCGACCTGTTCGACGATCTCGCCGTCGTCGACTATGGCGACTGCCTGCTCGACAGCGGCAACCATCAAAAGACGCCGGCGACAATCGAACGCGAGGCGGCGAAGATCCTGAAATCTGGCGGGTTCCTTTTGACGCTCGGCGGCGACCATTTCGTCACCTGGCCGGTGCTCAAGGCACATGCCGCGGTCCACGGCCCAATGGCGCTGGTACAATTCGACGCCCACCAGGACACCTGGCCGGACGACGGCAAACGCATCGACCACGGTTCCTTCGTCGGGAGGGCGGTGAAAGAGGGCATCATCGATCCCGACCGCTCGATCCAGATCGGCATCCGCACCCATGCACCTGACGATTTCGGCATCAAGATCCTCTATGGCCACGAGGTCGAGGAGATGCGGGCCGCCGACATCGCTTATGCGATCGCCGAGCGCACCGGCGGCAAGAAAACCTATGTCACCTTCGATATCGACTGTCTCGACCCAGCCTATGCGCCAGGAACCGGCACCCCGGTGGCGGGCGGCCCCTCCTCGGCGAAGATCTTGTCGGTGCTGCGCCAGATGACCCAGATCGATATTGTCGGTGCCGACGTCGTCGAGGTTGCGCCGGCCTACGACCATGCCGATATTACGGCCATCGCAGGCTCGACGGTCGCCATGCACTATCTTGGCCTGCTGGCCGAGAAGAAGGCACGCGACAAAGCCTGAGACGACGTTTCAAGGACTTGCCGACTTGAGTCCGAATCCGGCCATAAGCTTATGAAATGCTGAAACTTTCGACGGAACGACAGACATGAAACCGAAAATCTTCATCGACGGCGAACACGGCACCACCGGTCTGCAGATCAGGGCGCTGCTCGCCGGGCGCCATGACCTCGAAGTCATTTCGGTGCCTGTCGAGCGCCGCAAGGAACTGGCGGCGCGCGCCGAATTTCTCAACGCGGCTGATGTGGCGATCCTGTGCCTGCCCGACGATGCGGCGCGGGAGAGCGTCGCGCTGATCGAAAACAACACCACGCGCGTCATCGACGCATCGACCGCCCACCGCGTGGCGGACGGCTGGACCTACGGCTTTCCGGAAATGGACGAAGCGCAGATGAAGGCGATCGCGGCATCGAAGCGCGTCGCCAACCCCGGCTGCTGGCCACAGGGGCCGATAGCCGGCCTGCGGCCGCTTATCGCGGCGGGGCTTCTGCCGGCGGACTTCCCGGTTACCGTCAACGGTATCTCGGGCTATTCCGGCGGCGGCCGCCAGATGATCGAAGATTACGAGGCGCTGGGCGAGGATTCGCCCGAGTTCCTGCCCTACGGCCTGATGCTCAAGCACAAGCACGTGCCTGAGCTGCGCACTTACGCCAAGCTCGCGCACGATCCGATCATGCAACCGGCCGTTGGCAATTTCGCGCAGGGCATGATCACCGTGGTTCCTCTGCAACTGGGCCGCCTTGCCAAGGTGCCGACTGGTGCGGAACTGCACGCGGCACTCGCCGACCACTATGCCGGCCTCAAGGGCGGTGTGATCGAGGTCGCGCCGCTCATCGACTTCGAGCGCAGCGACGACATCCAGCCCGAAATCTTCAACGGCACCAACAAGATGAAGGTCTATGTCAGCGCCAATGACAGCCGCGCGCAGGCATTGCTGATCGCCGTCTACGACAATCTCGGCAAGGGCGCCTCGGGTGCCGCTGTCCAAAACATGGACCTGATGCTCGGGCTCAAGCACTAAGATGGATCAGGCTGCCGTTCCAGGCCGCTGGCCGGATCACTGGAATATCAGCGATCCCCAGCTCATTGCCGAAACGTTTTCCAGCCGCATCTGGAAGGTGCGACTTGCCGATGGCAGCCCTGCCGTCGTCAAGGCGCTCAAGCCCTTCGACGACGTCTGCGACGAGCTTCGCGGCGCGCATTACCTGTCCTGGCGCGATGGCGTCGGCGCGGTCCGGTTGCTCGGCTTCGAGGGGCACAACATGCTGCTCGAATATGCCGGCGATCGGCTCCTTGTCGACGAATTGAACGAGCATGGCGACCGGCACGCGACCGACATCGCCAATGAGGTGTTGGCCAAGCTGCTTTCGCCCTCGGATGTTCCGCCTCCGGCTGATTTACAGCCGTTGCGGAAGCGTTTCGCGAGCCTGTTCAAGAAGGCCAAGGCTGATCGTGATGTTGGTAGTGAGAGCCTCTACCTAGAGGCAGCGGTCATTGCGGAGCGCCTGCTGTCAAACCCGCACGAACTGCGCGTGCTGCATGGCGACCTGCACCACGAGAATGTCCTGCACGGCGAACGCGGCTGGCTGGTGATCGATCCCAAGGGCATCCTGGGCGATCCAGGCTTCGACGCAGCGAATTTCTTTTACAATCCGCTCGATCGCCACGGCGATCTCTGCATCGAGCCGGAGCGCATCGCTTATATGGCGGAGAGTTTCGCCAGAACGCTGTGTCAGCGCCCCGACGCGATCCTCGATCATGCCATTGCCTGGGGTTGTCTTTCGGCATCCTGGCACGCCGAAGACCGCAACGACGCCGACGAAAACAGCGGACTCACCGTTGTCGCGGCAGTCCGCAACGTGCGGGCTAGCTTCTGATCTCGACGTCGTTTTCCAAGGGGTAAGCCCCCTTGGTGCCGCGCCAATGGGCGGTGGCGAAGATCAGCACGATCAGCGCAAAGCCCTGATGCAGCAGCGCCCAATGCATATGCGCCTGCATCAGCAATGTGCCAACGCCAATGGCCGCCTGACCAAGGATCAAGATCACCAGCATCCAGGCCCGGCGCGCATGCGTCGTCTTGGGTGCTGCCCGCATGGTCGAGAAGGCATGCCAAAGTGCAACCACCAGCACGGTGTAGGCGAACATGCGGTGGATGAACTGCACAGTCTTGGGGCTTTCGAAGAAGTTGCGCCACACAGGCTCGATCACCAGCAGATCGCCCGGAATGATGGCGCCATCCATCAGCGGCCAGGTGTTGTAGGAAAGGCCGGCATGGAGACCGGCGACCAATGCGCCGAGATAGATCTGAAACAGCACCAGCAATACCATGATGCCTGAAAAACGCTGGACCTGGCGATTTGCCGGCGCTTGCGAGTAGGCCGCCAGCCCACGTGCGATGTAGGCAACCGCCGTGACGATGATGCAGGCAAAGGTCAGGTGGATCGCCAGGCGGTACTGGCTCACCGAGACGCGTTCCGACAGCCCCGAAGCAACCATCCACCAGCCGATGAAGCCTTGCAGGCCGCCGAGCGCCAGCAGACCTACCAAACGCGGCTTGAGCCGGCGTTCGAGACGGCCTGTGAGCCAGAAAAAGGCAAGCGGAATGGCGACAAGGAAACCGACGCCGCGAGCGAGAAGCCGGTGCGCCCATTCCCACCAGAAGATGCCCTTGAACTCGTCAACAGTCATGCCCTTGTTGACCTGCTCATATTGCGGGATCTGCTGGTATTTTTCGAACTCTTCCTGCCATTCCGCCTGGTTGAGCGGCGGGATGACGCCATGGATCGGCTTCCACTCGGTGATGGAGAGGCCGGAACCGGTCATGCGCGTGGCACCGCCGACCATGACCAGCGCGAACAGAACCAGCAGCACAATGTAGAGCCAGCCGCGAACGAGCGCGCGGTTGTGCAGTTCCCTGTCGCGTTGAGCAAGCGGTGCAGCAGTATTGGTCATCGCGGACATGACAATCGTTCCCGGCTCGTTCGAAACTCGCCGGACTGGTGGACCATAGCGGCTTCTCTGGCAAGTTCAGCCTACGCGACACGCAGTCGCGCCGCATAGCGGCGTATCCTCGGCGGTTGCGTCGACTGGCCGGAGCGACTATGCGAGGCCTGGATAAAGGATCAAGAAATGCCCGTTCGCGTCAAGAAGTTGATCGGAACCGTGCTGCTGGTGCTGCTGGTGATCGTGTACGCGCTGATTGCAACCATGGTGGCGGTCGCGCAGCTTTCCCAGTCCGGCCCGGTCGTGCACCTGGCCTTCTTCTTCTTCAGCGGCCTGCTCTGGATCCTGCCGGCGATGTGGATCATCAAATGGATGGTCAAGCCGCCCAAATCAGCCAAACCCTAGACCGTCACGAGGCGTCGGCCGCGATTTGACATCAGGGTCGTCGCGCCCGACAGCATGGCTCGCATCGCTACCAGTTCCTGGTGACGCCCATTGACGGAAAGACGTGGCAGCGCGTGCAGGCTGCCAGCATGCTCGGGCCGAAGCACGCCGTGTCGCGTGGTCACGGCCGAGACATAGCCGGCCTCGCGCGCAAGTTCGGTTTCGCGCAAGCCAACCGCCGCCGCATAACCATAGGGATAGGCGAAATGGCGTGGCGCGCGTCCAAGCTCGGCCTCGATCATGCTGCGCGAACGATAAATCTCGCGCAGTGCCGCTTCCTTGCTCAGCCGCCTGAGATTGTAATGATGGACCGTATGCGCACCGATGGTCACCAGCGGATGCCCAGCGCAGCGCCTGATCTCGTTCCAATCCATCAAAAGCTTGCGGTTGGGGGCGGAAGCATCGACGCCCACCATGTCGGCCCAGCCGCGCAAGACCGTACGCTGATCTTCTTCCCGCACCTCGCTGGTGATGTGGTCGGCCAGGCGCCGGAACGCTACAGAGCGGCCTTCCGGCGTGGAACAATCGAGCTTCAATTCGCCGCCCGGCATGGCTATCGAAAGCGCCCTGCCAGCCGCGACTATATCGTCGAGAACTTCCCACCATAGATCAACCTCCCCGCCCGTCAGGCCCGGCGCGACATAGATCGCAATGGGCGCGGCATGCCTTTCCAGAACCGGAAGAGCCTCGGTCAGGTTGTCGCGATAAGCGTCGTCGGCGGTCAATGCTACAAACAGTCCGCCTTTTGCGGCCATGCGCAAACGCGCCACCGCCTCGTCCATCGTCACGAAGGCATAGCCCATTCGCTTCATCTCGCCGAGCAGCACATCGAGAAAGAGCGGTGTTACGCTGAGGTGGCGGTTCGGGCTTTCCGGACGCTCAAGAAACGCGGTCACGCGATGAAGCATGAGGATTGCACCGACGCCGCCGACCAGCGGCCTGGCTAGTGCGCTCAGACCACCATATCCGATGAGCAGGAAGGCTAGCTTTCGGGCTACGTCGATCATTCCTTCACCTTTGACGCATAGGCTTGGTCGCATCGAGCATGAAGAGGACTGCTCCAGGTGCCGATCAATAACCGGCAAGGATTGAAGTATGGTTGACGCCACAGCCGCCAGGGAAAACAGCGCGTCGCCTCCGGCTGCAGATTTCGGCGACACGGCAACGGCCGTTGCCTTTCCGCTCTCAAACGAAGCCCTCAACGCCTACGGGAGCTTCACAGACATCTACGCACCGGCGCAGAGCCCGCAATGGGTGTCAGCCTGGATCGACACCAACAAGACCGACGCTGTCATTGCGACCTTGAGCGCCAAAGGGCGGCCTGTGCTCGCTGTCGCGCTTGAAGTCAGTCGCGAAGGACCGTTCCGTATTGCACGCTTCCTGGGCGGCACGCACGCCAACGGCAATTTTCCGGCAGTGGATAGGAATTGGCTGGCAACAGCAAACACGCATGACATCGACGCGCTCGTCGGCTCGATCAGGAAAGCGCGTCCGGATGTAGATCTTTTAGCGTTCGACCGCCTGATTGCCGAACTCCACGACCTACCCAACCCGCTGTTCAAGCTGGGCTTCGCACCGAGCCCGAATGTGGCGCTCGCAGTCAATCTGGGCGGCGGCTTCGAAGCGGTTCTCACCCGCACCAACGGCAAGAAGAAGCGCAAGCGGCATCGCAGCCAGGAGCGAAAATACGAGGCTGTTGGCGGTACACGGCGCACTGTTGCGACCACGGCCGCCGACGCAAACGCGATGCTCGACGCCTTCTTCGCGATGAAGCAGCAGCGATTTGGCGCGATGGGCATCACCGACGTATTTGCCGACGCGGAGGTACGCAGCTTTTTCCGCAAACTTTTCGTCGATGCGCTGCAGCATGACAAACCGTCCTTTGTGCTACATGGGCTGGAGGTCGCAGGCAAATACCGCGCGGTCACCGGCTCGAGCCGGGCCGGTAGCCGCCTGATCTGCGAATTCGGGGCCATCGCCGACGACGAACTGGCCTATGCCAGCCCCGGCGAATACCTGTTCTTCGACAACATTTCCGAGGCCTGCCACCAAGGGTTCGCTGTCTACGACTTCAGCGTCGGCGACGAACCCTACAAGCGCCATTGGTGCGATATCGAGATCCAACACGCCGATGTTCTGGTGCCATTGACGGCAAAGGGCCGCCTCTACGCGCTTGGCCTGCGATCAACGTCGCGCATGAAGGGGGCGATCAAAAACAACGCTACGCTATGGGCTCTGGTCAAGCGGCTGAGGTCCGGCGTGCGCGGCAAGGCCGCGCCCGTCGAGGACGATTGACCCTCAGGCGGCCGAACGGGTCGGCTGCGGTGTCGTCGGCAACTCATGGCCGACCGGGGTCACAAGGATGACATCCTGGTAGCCGCCCGCGCGCAGGCCGTCGGCCGCATCGGCGATCTCTTCGTCATGGCGAAGGAAGCTGACAAGCACTTCCGTGCCATCGCCGACAAGGCGCCTGATCTCATCGGCATCGGCCGGTCCGCACTCAACCACCACCAGATCATAGGCAGTCGTCAGCGATTCCATGATGATCGGCAGGCGGTCGGCAGCGCGCATGGCGCGTGCCGGATCGGCCGTGCCGACCGGCATGACATCGCAATCCGAATAGTGGTCGGCGCGGATGACGTCGGTGAACTGGGCTTCCGAAGCAAGAAGATTGGTAATGCCGGGATAGCGGCCGCCATCGAGCATCGGCCGCGATGCAGCACCTGTGGCGGTCAGGTCGAGCAACAAAACGCGTAGGCCGGTATCGGCCACTTCGCGTGCGACAAGCACTGCTGTCGCCGCCGCATCGTCGCCCTCGGGCGAAATGAAGATGGCACGAGCCGCACCGCCGGCGATCAACCTTTCGGCCGCCGTTTCGATGCTGACGCCGGCATGGGCGACCGGGGGCATTGGTGCCGATACGCGTAGCTCCTCTTGGGCGGCAACCAACTGCTCCTTGGGATCGTAATCGGCAAGGTCAGCCGTGACGGCCTGCTCTTCGGCGTTATCCCACTGACAAGATGTCCCCTCGTCCGCCAGGCTTGTCACGCGACGGACAGGCATCGCCACCTGGGTGACCGGCGTGACGCGGGAACCTGCCGCCGGGCGCATGGCACGGCCTGAAAAAAGCTCCTGTAGCAGCGTGAAGATCGCCATCAACAACAGCGAGCCGACGAATGCCGCGCCGACAATGGGGACAATCTTGGGGAAGTAAGATTCAGACGGCACGATCGCGCTCGAAAAGACGCGGGCATCCACCGGCAGATAGTTGCGATCTTGGCGCGAGGCAGCTTCGCGATAGCGGGTGAGATAGGATTCGAGCAATGCGCGCTGTGCCGCGGCTTCGCGTTCCAGCGCACGAAGTTCGACTTCTTCTTCCGACACGCGTCCTGATTCGACCTTCAGCCTATTGAGGTCGGCAACCAGCTGCTTTTCGCGAAGATCAGCACTCGCGGCTTCATTGACCAGCCCCGCCAGAACTTTTTCGGCCTGCGCGCGGATCTGCACATTTAGGTCGGCGAGTTGGGAATTGAGCGCCTTGATGCGCGGATGGTTGGGAAGCAAGGTCGTTGAAAGATCTGCAATGTCGTTCCGCAATTGAATCTGGCGTTCGCGCAGACGCTGGATGAGGCCCGAGGACAGAACCTCTGGCACCGCGTCGATCGAACCGCCACTTTTCAAAGCCTGACGCACGCTCTGCGCGGTTGCTTCGGCGGCGGCGCGGTTGGCACGAACGCGCGACAATTCGCTGGAGAGTTCGGAAAGCTGCTGGGTGGCAAGCGCCGAGTTGTTCTGGCCGACCAACAGGTCGGACTGCGACCGGAAGCTTGCAACGCGCGCTTCGGCATCTTTGACGCGCTTGTTCAAATCGGCGATTTCGGGCTTCAACCAATCGGTCGCCTCGGTGCTCGACTCAAGCTTGGAGCTGCGCTGGAAGTCGAGATAGACCTCGGCAATCGCATTCGGCACGGCTGCCGCAAGCTTTGGATCCGCCGAAGAGAACTGGATGACGATGACGCGCGATCTTTCAACGCGATAGATGGTCAGCTTCTCGCGGAAGGCCTTGAGCACACGTTCTTCAGGAGGCAGCTCGTTCGGATCGCTCTTGAGGCCGGCAATCACCAGAAGACGCGAAATCGTCGACATTTCAGATGCGGCGTCAAATTCTGGCCGGCTGGCGAGATCGAGCTTCTTGGCGACCTGCTTGAGGATATCAGTTGAACCGATGACCTCGACCTGGCTGGTGACCCCCTCCTCGTCGAGGACTGGTGCCTCGTTGCCGGCGCTACCGTCGGGGCGTGTGAAAACGGACTCGCGCGTTTCAATCAGCAGGCGCGTCTCGGCGCGGTATTGAGGGGTAGCCAGAGAGGCGAGCACAAAGGCCAGGCCGGTGACCGCCAGGGAAAACAGCACCAAGCGCAGCCAGTTCCTCGCAAGACTGGCGAAGAGCTGGCCGAGATCGACATCGACATCACCGGCAGTGGATTGGACGCCAGACATGCAATTCCTACTCCGAGGCTGAGCAGACTGCACGGTAAACAAACATGGTAACCCAGGCGTTAACGTCACTACGCAGCGCTCGACCTGATGCGCGCAAGAAGACGCCTCCCTTTACCGAGCATTAACCCTAACAAGACGATAACAGTCGCGAACCGATACCCCGCAGCGTGGCGGCAAGCAGTCGAAGGTGTGTCTGCCGAAAATGAAAAGCTCCCTTCCCCTTTGCCATGCGCTACTCGCGGCCATGCTGATCGTCAGCGG
Source organism: Aminobacter sp. P4_D5 (assembly GCF_056401815.1). Lineage (NCBI taxonomy): Bacteria > Pseudomonadati > Pseudomonadota > Alphaproteobacteria > Hyphomicrobiales > Phyllobacteriaceae > Aminobacter > Aminobacter sp. P4_D5. The sequence continues at coordinate 17,764 of NZ_JBFUIP010000064.1, forward strand.
CTGCTCGAGCTATCGCCCCGCGCCTGCTGCCTTTCATGAAGTGCTCGACCAGCCCTATCGTCTCGGCGCCGGCGACCGCATCCGCGTCACCGTCTTCGAACAGGAAGGCCTGACCAATACCTATAGTGTCGACCAGTCGGGCTATATCTCCTTCCCGCTCGTCGGCGGCGTGCCGGCACGTGGCTACACCGCCCAGGAAGTCGAAAAGGCCCTGGCTGCCAAGCTGCGCCAGGGCTACCTGCGCGATCCGGACGTTTCGGTCGAGGTCGATCGCTACCGTCCGATCTTCGTCATGGGCGAAGTGGGTGCCGCAGGGCAGTATTCCTATGTTCCAGGCCTGACTGTACAGAAGGCAGTGGCGATGGCCGGCGGCTACAGCGCCCGTGCCAACCAGGGCAATGTCGACATCACTCGCGACATCAACGGCAAGGTGATGACCGGCCGCGTGCTGACAACCGATCCTCTGCTGCCCGGCGACACGATCTACGTCCGCGAGCGGCTGTTCTAAGACGCCGTGCAGATAGCGCCCCGCAAGCTCCGGATCGTCCACTGCTTCAGGTCGCCGGTCGGCGGCATCTTCAGGCATGTGCGCGATTTGACGGAAGCACAGGTGGCCGCTGGCCATCAGGTCGGCATCATCTGCGACTCAACCACCGGCGGCGAACACGAAGAGCGTCTGTTCGAAGCGATCAAGCCGATGCTGGCGCTTGGGATCAGACGTACGTCGATGCAGCGCCATATCGGCCCTGGCGACATCGCTTCGGGCTGGCGCACCTACAAGATCATCAAGGAATTGCGGCCGGACGTGCTGCACGGGCATGGCGCCAAGGGTGGCGTTTATGCACGTGCGTTCGGCTCACTGTTGCGGGTTTCAAGGTATTGCGTGGCCCGCGTCTACTCACCGCATGGCGGTTCCCTGCACTATGACGAAACCACCGCGACCGGAAAGCTGTTCTTCGGGCTTGAACGCCTGATGGAACGTTTCACCGACCACCTGCTTTTCGTCTCCGACTACGAACGGCGCACGTTCATCCGCAAGGTCGGCGAGCCGCGCGTGTCGAACAGCCTTGTTTACAATGGCTTGCGCGATGCGGAGTTCGAGCCAGTGCTTTCGCTGCCGGGGGCCGCCGACTTTCTCTATATCGGCATGATGCGCGACCTGAAGGGACCCGACCTCTTCATTGATGCGCTGGACAAGGCGCGACAAACTCTTGGTCGCGACGTGACGGCCGTGATGGTGGGCGACGGCGAGGATCTGCCGCGCTATCACGCGCAGGCAAAAAGGCTCGGCCTTACCGGTAAGGTTCGCTTCATGGCCCCGATGCCGGCGCGTGAGGCCTTTGCGCTTGCCCACGTCGTTGTCGTTCCGTCGCGCGCTGAGGCGATGCCCTATATCGTGCTGGAGACGCTTGCCGCCGGCAAGCCGATCGTGGCAACGGCTGTTGGCGGCATTCCCGAAATTCTGGGATCGGCCTCGCCTGCCCTGGTAAGTCCGGATGCTGCCGAGATCAGCCAGAAAATGCTCGCGGCCTTGCAATCGCCTGCTGGCTACGCGGCATTGATGCCGGACATCTGCACCGTGAAATCACGTTTTGGCGTGGCGGTGATGGCTCGCGACGTCGAAAAAGCATACTTCGCAGCGCTTGCACCAAGAGGCGGCTGAACACAATTTGAAGGCACCCACCCTGTTCAAGGGTTTCTTAGTTCATCGTTGATATGTCAATCTGGCAATCCGGCGACCGGTGACAGATCGACGACAATGACCAATTTCGACCCAAAGCGCCGCTTCAGTGCGGAAGCCGTCAAGGCGGCTAGCGGCGACGGTAAAAAGTCCGATGCCGCCAAGCTCAGCAGTGTTGCCCAGGAGGTGGCGGCACAGTACCGGCGCGACACCATGTCCCCGGTCATGGTCAGCGGTGCCTTGCGCCTCGCGGAGTTCGGCCTTCTGTTCATCTCGGGGCTCGCCCTCTACGCCTATCACGTCGGCTTCCTCGGCCATCTCGGCTGGCAATATCCATTCGTCATCCTGGCTGCGTCCTTTGCTGCCGTCGCGTTCTTCGAGATTATGGACTGCTATCAGTTGCAATCGCTGATGCGGCCCGGCGCCACCATCGGACGGATCACCTTGTGCTGGGCGGCGGCCTTCGCGCTGATGGCCCTTGCTGCCTTCTTCATGAAGGTTTCGTCAGAATATTCGCGTCTCCTGTTCGGCGGCTGGTTCCTGACCGGGCTGACATTGCTGATCGGCCTGCGCCTGATCATGGCACGCGTCATCCGCCTTTGGGCGCGCAATGGACGCATGGAACGCCGCGCGGTCATAGTCGGCGGCGGCAAGGCCGCCGAAATGCTTATCCGCTCGATCGAGCAGCAGCCCTACAACGACATCCGCATCTGCGGCATCTTCGACGACCGCGACAACAAACGCTCGCCGCCGATTGTCGCTGGCTATCCGAAGCTCGGAACCGTGTCCGAACTGCTGAAATTCGCCCGGATAGCGCGCATCGACATGCTGATCGTGTCGCTGCCGCTGACAGCGGAAACGCGCGTGCTGCAACTGCTCAAGAAGCTGTGGGTGCTGCCGGTGGATATCCGGCTGTCGGCCCACTCCAACCAGCTGCAATTCCGGCCGCGCTCTTATTCCTACATCGGCGCGGTGCCGATGCTTGATATCTTCGACAAGCCCATCAACGACTGGGACTCGGTCGCCAAGCGCGCCTTCGACATCGTGTTCAGCCTGCTTGGCATCATCGTCTTTTCGCCTGTGATGCTGGTTACCGCCATCGCCATCAAGCTCGACAGCAAGGGGCCGGTGCTGTTCAAGCAGAAGCGCCACGGCTTCAACAACGAGGTGATCGAGGTCTACAAGTTCCGCTCGATGTATGCGGAGCAGTCCGATCCGACGGCCCGCAAGAGCGTGACCAAGAACGACCCGCGCGTCACCCGTGTCGGCCGCATCATCCGCAAGACGTCGATCGACGAACTGCCGCAGTTCTTCAATGCGTTGTTCGGCAGCCTGTCGCTGGTCGGGCCTCGCCCGCATGCGGTGGCCGCCCAGTCGCACAACCTGCTCTACAACGAAGTGGTCGACGGCTATTTCGCTCGCCACAAGGTCAAGCCCGGCGTAACCGGCTGGGCGCAGATCAATGGCTGGCGCGGCGAGATGGACACCGACGAGAAGATCCGCAAGCGCACCGAGTTCGACCTTTATTATATCGAAAACTGGTCGCTCTGGTTCGACATCAAGATCCTGTTCCTGACCCCGATCCGCCTGCTTGATACGGAAAACGCCTATTGAGCGCGATCACCTATGAGCTGCCGCGAGCCGCGATCAAGGCCAAGCTGATCGGGCTCATCTCTACCGGCGCCATTGCGCTGGGCGTGCTGCTTTCGGGTTTTGTCCTCCGCGAGCCGGCACCCTACGAGCTCTACATGGCCGGGCTGATTGCCGTCTGGTCACTGTTTGGCCTGCACATTTCGCGCGCCATCACTCCGCTGGTCGTGCTGATCGTGACGTTCAACATCGGCGGCATGATTGCCATGACGCAGATGTCGGACCTGATGGGCACACCGCTCTATCTGGCGGTGTCGTTGTTCCTGGGATTCACCGCGGTCTTCTTTGCGGCGGTCACCGAGGCCAACCCCGGATTGTTTCGGGTCATTTTCCTGTCCTGGGTCACTTCTGGCGTCGTCACCTCAGTGCTCGGCATCCTTGGCTACTTCGGCGCTGTGCCTGGGGCTGAGATGTTCACAAAATTCGACCGCGCCGCGGGAGCATTCCAGGACCCTAACGTGTTCGGGCCATTCCTCGCTTTGCCCGGCATCTATCTGCTGTATCGTGTGCTGATCGGCAATCCGCTCAAGATGGCGATCTACGCTGTGCCGCTGCTCATCGTCACCGGCGGCATATTCCTGTCCTTCTCGCGCGGCGCCTGGGGCCTGTTTGGCACGTCGGCCATCCTGCTCACCGGCTTCCTGTTTCTCCAGAGCAACAGCGGCAAGTTCCGCCTCAGGATCGTGGTCATGAGCATAGCTGCCGTGACCTTCCTAACTCTCGCGCTGTTGGTCGTCCTGCAGATCCCCAGCATCGCCGAGCTCTTCACCTCGCGTGCGCAGCTCGTACAGGAGTATGACGGCGCGCGCCTTGGCCGTTTCGCGCGCTACGGCATCGGCTTCCTATTGGCGACGGAAAGTCCATTCGGCATCGGCCCACTCCTCTTCGGCCAAATGTACGGTGAAGACACGCATAACATCTGGCTCAAGGCCTTGATGGACTATGGCTGGCTCGGCTTCGCCAGCTATCTGACACTGATTGTGTGGACGATCGCGGCGGGGTTCCGGATCCTGCTGCGTGACCGGCCGTGGCAGCCCTATCTGCTGTGCGCCTATGTCGTCTTCCTTGGCCATGTCGCCCTTGGCTCAGTGATCGATACCGACCACTGGCGCCACTTCTATCTGTTGCTCGGCCTGATCTGGGGCTCGATAGCCCTGGAAGCCCGTCATCAACGGGCCATGGCACATCACGCCCGCTGACTCGTCACCGCCACAGGCGTTGCGCACAACCCCCTGCTATTGTGAACGGTCCGGCACCCTTTTGCCGGCTCAACTCGGCGTGACTGCTTTGTGAATCAGAGTGACCGTCCAGCCCATGGAATTCGGAAAGGTAGGCGCCTATCTGAGGGTGGTAAGCGAAACAGCGAAATAAAAATCGCATCGCTAAGAAACATTGAAAGGACTACTAAAATGAAAAAGCTCATTCTCGCGGTATCTGCTGTTGCGTTCATGAGTGGCGCAGCTCTCGCTTCTGGCTCTGAAGGCGTTGTTGCCAAGTTCAATCCGGATGTTCGTGTAATTACTCTTGACAATGGCAGGAGCTATACCATCCCACGCCACATCGGCCTTCCGCAGGTCCAGGTTGGCGACAAGGTCTCCATCAACACCAAGAGCGACGATGCCGATCAGGTAACGTCCGTGCTGCGCGCGCTCTAAGCCGCGACCAAAACTGCGCTACACCGAAAGCCATGGGCTCCTCCCGCCCATGGCTTTTCGCGTTTTCGACGCCAAAGTCATACTCAGTTTTGAAGCTCTAGTGCCTCGAGTATGCGCATCAGCGACCAATTCACAACAAAGCGTGATCGTTTCGTGTGTCGAAGTGACCGGTCCGGGCGTAACTTTTTCGGACACATCCCGTTTCTCGAAAGGTCAGTGAGCGGAAGCCCCAGCTCTCACCCGTCCGCTTGGCCATCCCAAGGAGAAATGCCATGAGGAAACTTGCTCTTGCGGTTGCAGCAATCGTCCTGACGTCAGGCTCAGCATTTGCCGATGTCACCAATGGTGTTGTTTCCCGTTACAATCCCCAGGTTCGCGTCATCACGCTGCAGAACGGTCAAAGCTATACCGTTCCCCGTTGGGTGCCGCTGCCTGCCATCCAAGTCGGCCAAAATGTCACCATCACGTCCCGGGACGATGGTGGAGATGTGACCAGTGTCTTGACCGGTTCACTTTGGCAAAGGCGATAGGCACCGACTACCGGCAGGCCCCAGGGGCCACCGCAACCAAAGGCCCGATTTCATCCCGACCTACACCAAAGCCATGGACGGCAACGTTCATGGCCTTTTTTATTCTGCGGAGAATCTAACACAAGAAACCGTGAATGATTTGTGTAGTGAGTTTACCAACCTCCATGTAACCAACGCCGCTGCCAAACGTTATCCCGTAGTCAAAGCAATGGAAACTTCCAACAAACCCTTGCTTGTAATAGCTGAATGCAGGAGAAGTAATATGAAAAAGCTCATCCTTGCTGCTGCAGCGCTTACCCTCATGTCGGGCGCCGCACTTGCCACCGAGATCGACGGCGTCGTCGCGAAGTTCAACCCCGCGGTTCGCGTCATCACGCTCACCAATGGCGAAAGCTATACTATTCCGCGCGACGTCGCGATCCCGCCGCAACTGGCTCCCGGCAAGCGGGTGGCAATCGACGAGCATGACAATGGCGCGAAGATCGAATCCGTGTTGGTGCGGTCCTACATGTAATGCAGCAGACACGCCCCAGCAGAAAATCACGCCATGGGCGCAACCGCGCCCGTGGCGTTTCTTGCAGTAGGCAGGACGTGCTTACCGACAGGTGCCGACCGACTTTGACGGCAGAACCTGCCGGCTGGCTGGTTCGCTTTCAGTCGATCGTTAGGGGAAGGGATAAAATGGTCGGAGTGGCCGGATTCGAACCGACGACCCCTTGACCCCCAGTCAAGTGCGCTACCGGGCTGCGCTACACTCCGGACCGAGGGGAGCCATATATATTCAGGGGTTGCGGCGCAAGAGCTAAATCGAGCCTTGAGAACAGAAGCCGATCATTTGCGGCAATGTGGGGCCAACCCAGACGAAAAGTCCCACAGAAAGTCCCACAGTGTTCCCTAGCCGTTCTGTGGACAACAACCTTCCCTATCGCGTCCGAATCATTTCTCCAATGTGAAACTATGCCGGCTTCGCCGGCTCATCCTTGGAGGCGTAATGGGTCGAGATGGCAGGGCTGGCGTCTGATGCTTTGGTGCAAGGATATCTGGAACTATCTTTCATCCCGATTTCGACCGCTTCAGGGGAGACAAGGAATGAATCAGGCCAGCAATCAATGGGGTGTCGAACTCAGCGGTGCCGACGAGGACAAAAAAGTCTGGGCGTTGTTGCTGAAGCCGCCGTTTGATCCTTTTGTCGAGGAGGTCAAGGACGAACGCGGCGATTTTCTCGTCTTGCGATCCACGAACTTTGACGGGATCGTTAGTAGCCACGAGGTCCACAAACTCGGTAAGGAGCTGTTCAGCACGCTGAACGTGGTGATCTCTACGGACGCTGACACCGACCCCATAGCGTATGGTGCTGTTGTCGAGTTCTCCCAAAATGGTCCACCTCGAAAACACCAGTTCATTGAGGGGCAAGTGGCGGCGTTTCGGTTTCGGGCCGGCAACGCCGCGCTCACCCTGACTGATGCAGAAGGCAAGGTGATCGAGCCGCCGCCCGCACCATCCCGAACACAGCTTTGGATGCGCGCAGCCACGTTGAACACAGAAATCGGCAGCGCTCTTCGCTACTTAGAGGGAAGGCCGAGTTGGGTCGAACTCTACAAGGCCTATGAAGCCGTCCGGCAAATGCCAAACGGGGGCATCTCTAAAAGTGAAATCAACCGCTTCACCCAAACGGCGAACGTGGGGCAACGTCACCATCCATCCGTTCACACTAAGCCGCATGCAAAGCCGATGGAGTTGTGGGAAGCGCGGGCGCTTATTACCAAGTGGGTTTCGGCTGCGATCGATGACGCTCTCGCCAAGGACACAACGGATCTTACGAAGGCGTAAGCCAAATCGTTCTCAAACGCGCCTGCAGCAGATGTCACGACGGATTCCCTGATGACCTATTGTGCCCGTTACCGCTTTAAACTTCTCTCGCCGCTGGAGCTTGAGAAAGGTACCCTGCTGGATGTGAGCATCCCCGATTTTTCTGCCGTGACATTCGAGATGGGTGACGAAGCCTATCCCATGGGCCATTGGGTGACCGCGAAAATCAACGGGTTCGAAACCGAAGACGAAGCCCGCAAAGCCGGTCAAAAGCTGGGAGACACGCTCCTAGTCGTCGGTGCCATTTCGAAACTAGGCATCGACATCGGCTTCAGCCGATCCACGCTCCAATTCAGCGCAGCAATACATGAAGCCGTAACAAAAGATACTGGACGAGAACTCCGCCCGGAAACACACGGCCTCATGGTCTACAAGAAGGACACGGTCAGCATTATTGGATTTCAAGCCCGCGGCAGCGTGCTAATAGGCACTCAGCGATTTGAAGAAAGCGTGGCCAAGTGGATCAACCCCATATCCGCGTTGACTGAACGACAGCGGAATTGTGCCGCTCTCATCAATGACTCTTTCTTCGTAGCCCAAACCGAAGGCCGTTTCATTCTACTCATTTCAGCGGTCGAGGCCTTGTGCGACCAAGCGGTCCGAGATGCAGACTTCCAAGCGGCGATTGACGAGCTCGAGCATCATCTCTCGGAGCAACGGCTTGCTGATGATATCCACGAGACTTTGCAACGAACGCTGACAACGGCAAAGCGCCAGTCACTGCGCCAAGCTTATATGACTAAATTTAGGACACTAGCTTCAGACGCCGATGCGAAGGCGTTTGACGAACTCTACCAGAAGCGCAGCAAACTCGTTCACGACGGTATCGGACGAGGTACGCTAAATGAGGCAACCAACCTGGCGATGCAGCTCGCAACTGACCTGCTGGAAGCAGAACTTACAAACTTTGCTGCAGCGGCTGGTTAGGGTTTAGTTCTCGCCCGGAAGCCGTCAACCCAATTCAGGCGGCTATTTAGCGGGCGGTGTGGCAAAAATCCACGACACAGTCAATCAATGACTTACGAATGGCGCTGCCACACCTTTGGACAGTTTGCGCTCCGGTGTGACAGGCCAGTGAAAGCCTATTGGCGTTCAAGGAAGAGTTTCAATTTTCAGATCTACCGAACGCCCGACCAAATCCACGAAAGTTGAAACCCCTTAGTTCGCTAAACTCACCCCGTCCAAGGCGACTCCCACGCTTGACGCTAGGACAACATTCCTTTTCGCTTGACAGAATTCGGCGATAGGAACATTTGTAGAACATCGGCACGCTTGCGGTCGATCAACCCATTCATCGAACCAAATCGCGCCAGCCCCGGCGCCACGGGAGAGCCTTGCCTTGCGGAAGCCGGAGACCATCGAGCGTATGTATCTCGACTTCGACGGCTTCTTTGCCAGCGTCGAGCAGCAGGCAGACAAGCGCCTGCGGGGCCGGCCTGTTGGTGTTGTCCCATTTGAAGGCACCGACCGAACATGCGTCATTGCCTGCTCACGGGAGGCAAAGGCGTTTGGCGTCAAGAATGTGATGCCGGTCGCCGAGGCCCGCGAGCTTTGCCCTGACATCGTGCTGGTGCCTCAGAAGCCCGATCTCTACCGCCGCGCGCACAACGCGCTCTTGTCGGAAATCCAGTCCGTCATTCCGATTGATGCCGTGAAGTCGATCGACGAACTGACATGCCGCCTGGGTCAAGATAACCGGCGCCATCCGGAGGACTTGGCAGCACGGCTCAAATCGACGCTGGCGACGAACGTCGGCCCCGTCATCACCTCGTCTGTCGGCTTCGCCGCGAATCGCCAGCTTTCCAAGATGGCTTGCAAGGAAGGCAAGAAAGCCGGCGCCACCTATGGCAACGGCGTCATGATCTGGCGACCGGAAGATTTGCCCGCGCCGCTAATGAAGCTGAAGCTTTCGGACATTCCAGGCGTCGGCGAGAACATGGAGCGGCGCCTGGTGCGCTCGGGCATCTACACCACGGAAGATTTATACCGCCTAGAGCCCAAGCACATGCGCAAGCTGTGGAACAACGTCACCGGCGAACGCCTTTGGTATGCGCTGCATGGCTATGACGTGCAGGCGCCGCTGTCGTCGCGCGGCATGTTCGGACACGGGCGCGTTCTGCCACCTGAGAGCCGGTCGCTCGCCGGGGCGTTCGAAATCTGCCGCCTATTGCTGACCAAGGCGGCGCGGCGCCTACGCCGCGAGGACTTCTACTGCAGCGGCTTGTGGCTTTGGCTGTCAGTGCGCGAGGCCAACTGGCAAGGCAAGATGAAGCTACCCATCGTCCATGACGATCAGGCCGTTCTTGCCGCCCTGGACGATCTGTGGCGACGCGTTCGCGCAGCGTATCCGCGCGGCGTGACAGTCTTCCGGGTCGGCGTGACGCTCTATGATCTTAGCCGAGCCGGCGAGCGCCAACTTGATTTCCTGCTCAACGATGATCGCACGCGCCAGAAGTGGGAGCGTGTCTCCAGTGCGGTCGACAGCTTGAATACCCGCTATGGCAAGACCGTCACATCGCTTGGCATGTGGAAGCCTCCAGCTGGCGGCCATGTCGGCGGCAAAATCTCTTACACACGCATCCCATCGGCGGAGGATTTCTGGTGAGCAGCTGGCAGCAAAACATACAGGTCCGAGACATCGACCCTGATCAAAAGCTTGAGATCACGTGCAAGAGCTGCGGGCACGTCCATTACCTCACCAGAGCGATGATTTGCGCGTCACCGGAGCGCGAGTTCGAATACCTCGATGAGGTCGAGCGCAACGAGATCTGCAAGGCGCGCGGTTGCCGTGGCGCCGTCCGCCTGGCCATGCCGCGCAAGGGCGACACCAGTGGGTTTGTCGGCGGGCTTGCCTGAAACATGATTCCGACTGATATTTTGTCCCCGCAGGAGCTCAACAGCTTCCCGCAGGCCGGCGCAACTTTGGATGACTCAGCCGGGAAGCGCCGGCCCAGCCTACTCCATGGATCGTATTGCCTCCCTTGCGCGTTAATGCGGGTCGATTTCTTCTGGGAGGAATTGCCATGATGAGCCACCCTGACGAACAAATGGAAAGGTTCCGCCAAATCGCTCAGGACGCGACTTACACCCCTTTCGAACTCGCAGAAAAGTATGGCTTGTCCGACGGTCAGGCCCGCACACTCATCACGTTACACGGTCCGTCTCGTGAAAAACTGGACAAGATAATCGCTTCGCAGCCGTTCCCATAATACATGGGCCAATTCGTCCCGCCCTGCATCCCGACGCTGGTCGACAAGCCGCCCGAAGGCGATTGGACGCATGAGATCAAGTACGACGGCTACCGGACACAGATCCACCTAGCCGGCGGGCATGCTGTCGCCTTCACCCGAAATGGGCACGACTGGTCGATGAAATATGCGTCGGTGCTGGCCGCCGTGCGAGGCCTCGTCAAACGCGACGCCATCCTAGATGGTGAGATGGTCGTGCAGGACGAGACCGGCCGATCTGACTTCAAGCGGCTTGCCAGCGCGATCACGTGGGAAAGCGCTAGCCTGGTGTTCTATGCGTTCGACCTTCTGGAGCTGGACGGCAAGGACTTGCGCAGGCAGCGCTGCGACGAGCGCCGCGCCCAACTCCACGAGCTGGTCGGCGATCCCCGGCCGGATTCGGCGATCCAGTTCAGCCAGGCGTTCGAAGGTTCCGGCGCCGCGTTCTTTGTCGCCGTCGAAAAGATGGACCTCGAAGGCATCGTGTCCAAACGAAAGGCCAGCATCTATCGCGGCGGCTACAGCAAGGACTGGCTGAAAACAAAGGCCTACATCACGCGCGAATACGTCGTCATCGGCTACGAACACAAGCGCGGCGGCGCGCCCTCCCTATTGCTTGCAGACACGGCCGACGGCGAGCTTCGCTATGTGGGCCGAGCCATTCCATCAATCGGCGGCAAGCAACGAAGCGAACTTTGGGAGGCGTTGGACTATCTGGGCGATGCCAAGTTCGCGGTCTCAATCGGAGACGGCAACAAAGGTGCGTTGCCGGTGCAGCCTGTTTTGCGCGTCATGGCCAAGCACCTGAGAGGCGAGGACAAGCTACGCCACGCGACCGTGACCGAGATCTTGGTGCCGTGATCGCAGAAACGGCCTGCCCTGCCAGGTTCGGCAGGCCGTTCCGGCACAACTCTGGTTGCATCATCATCACTGTGCGCTGATAGGTTGCCACGGTTGCCAGGGAACTTAAAGGCCTGCCAGCCCGCCAGCCGACAGGCCCCATTTTGAAGCGTGTCGGAGGGAATAGAAGAACACGCCTCACGGACAGCAAAGACCCCATTGCGGCATGATGGTCTTGCCCAGACGGGCGCAGCTGAAAGGTTAAGACCACGCCCAATCTGCTCCGCACACGGAAACGCCGGTCGTTCAAATCAGGTTCCCAAAAACACAGAAAAAGCCCCGCCACCTTTCGGCAGCGGGGCGATCAAATTGCCGGCGTAGGGCGTCTGCATTGGGGTGGGAAACAGCCCGGGCAGCTTTCGGAAATGAGATCGGCAAAGGGGACCTCTCCCAATAGTCGCGTAGGCAAAGAAATGAAAAAGAGACATGAGCGGTATCCTGCAGGACAGGATACCGCCATTCACGAGGCCTGATGGCTAGTGCGCCGCACTAATGATCATACTGCTTTATTGCCTATCAGATTGTTGGCGACCTGTCGTTGGCAGACTCACGGGACCGAAGGAGCGCCAGCCCTAACGGCACCAGCACCGCCATAAACGTTGAGTAACAGATCACGGGCCACGCTGTGTCTCCGTGTAGCAGCGTCACCGCAAATGTCCCGAGGATGCTGACCATCAAACTTTGGATACAGAAGTAGAGCGCAACCGCCGATCCGGCGATGTCGTCGAACTGCGCCAAAGCGCCGTTGGCGGTTACGGATACTGTGAAGACGATTCCGACCGCCATAACCCACATCGGTACGATAAAGGTGAGGAAAGACGGCGACCCGAAGAGTTCGCCGATCCCCAGCAAGACTGCGCCGCAAGCGAGCAGGGCCATCCCGCGCGAGACACATCCCGCGACACCCCATCTGGCGACAAAGGACTTCGCAAAACGGGTTGTCACGATCATGACGAGCGCGACGGTCGCGAAGGCAAAGCTGAATCCGATCTCGGAATAGCCAGCTTGACCTATGAGCACGCGGGGGGCGGTCGAGAAGAACACAAAGAAGGTGCCCATGCCGGCGCTAAAGCCAATCGTATAGACCCAAAAGGCCAGGCTCGCGAAAACCGGCAAAACGGATCGGCGCGTCTTCGCTTGATCTATAGGACGGGTTTCGTGCCACCTGAACCTGGCATTCAGCAGTGCAAGCAATGCCAGTGCAGACAGTGTAACGAATATCGCCCGCCATCCCAAGAACTCACCAATCAACGCTCCGGCGATAGGGCCGAGCGCAGGTACGAACGCCAGCATCGAACTGAAAAGGCCGTAGATGACAACACCTTCGGGACGATTGGCATAAACGTCGCGAACCGTCGCGAAGGTCGCCACCAGCATTGCCGACGCGCCAACTGCTTGAAGCAGACGGAAAGCGACAAAGGCTAATGCAGTTGAAGACCCAGCAGCTCCCAGAGATGCAATGACGAAAGCCGTTGCGCCCGCAAGCAGGACTGGCCGTCGCCCGATGCGATCTGAGAGCGGGCCAAAGATCACCTGGCCCACCCCGAGCATCACCATGTAGAGGCTCAAGGTGAGTTGGATCATGGAGGGCGTCGTGTTCAGGATGCCAGGCATCGCTGGAACGACGGGGAGGTAAATATCCATCGCCAGTGAAGCGAGAATGTCGAAGGGAGCCATCAGCAGCAGGGCTGCAGGCAGCGTATAGGCCCACGCGGGGCGTGTGGTGGTCATGATAAATCAACCGCTCGATTAAGGAATTCCGGGCGGCGTCTGCTCGTCAGCAATCAGATGGGCTTGGTCTTACAGAGCGCCGCAACAACAATACTGGTTGTTGCAGCTTACTTGTCTGCTGACTTGGAACTTTCCATCTGATGACTCCACAATTCCGAATTTGGATAGCTGCTCACTATCTGATTATATGTTGCTCCGCAAGGCGACAGGGTTGAGGCCTATCGCACCGAGGCTTCAGCGTACGCCCCGTTCAAGCGGTTCCAAGGTGGCCATGCCGCAAAAGAAGATATCCCGTCATAGCGCTGGATCGGGTCCCATCGCCATCGCCGTCAAGGAGTGTTTCCGACAGGGTGGAAACCGTACTGGCGTGATCTGACAGAGACCGCTTTCAGGATTTCGTATTTCGACAGCTAATGGCTGACTTGGGGTCGTTTACCGACTGGCGGCTTTCAATTGCACTCAAGCTGAAGCACTTTAGCCGGGTCGCGCTCGCGGCCAACTTCCTCGCTCGATCAAGGCGGCGACCGACCTGTGAGCCAAGTATAGACGCCAAGCAGCCATCCGGCGCTCCCAACGACACCTAAGCCGATCTTGAGAAGGTAACGCCCAGCGGTGCCGGCACCCTGTGCCTGCGTTCGCAGGTTAACCACGTCGTCGGTCACGGCCTGCATGCTTGTCTGGCTGTGCTTCACCGCGATCACGTCAGCCTCAACCCTTGTGAGCCGGTGGCCGAACTCGTCAAGCCGGCGATGAACACCCGCCCGGCTTTCGTCGGCACGGTCCATGCGATCAAGGATCGCCTCAAGCTGACCTTCCATTCGCCCCAACATCATGTCTATGCTGCGCTCGCTCACTTGCGGCTTTCCTTCCC
>NZ_JBFUIP010000065.1:0-31806 GCF_056401815.1 Aminobacter sp. P4_D5
GAATGAAACGGCCGGGACGCTCCGATCAATCGACCGCAGCGACCGGCGCTACCTAGCCGCTGACATGGCGAATTGCAAGCCGCAGAAGTCAAACTTTTCCGGGAAAACGATCCAGCCGCCCATGACCGGCTGAGATACCCCCGGCAAAACGGCCATGGCTCACGCAAATACCCATGCCGATACGCTTCTCAGCGGCGCAGCAGCATTGCAATGTTTGATGTCACCAGCCTGAGGATGAAGCCGAATGGGTACATTTTGGAACTGGGGACATCTTTGGGAGGCTCTACACCCTCAGCTTTGAACTTCGTGCAGATGCGCCACTGCAAGGGCGGGGCATCGCCTTCAAAGCGCGCCCGGTAGATCGGCAACCAGTGCCTGGAATCGTCGAATTTCATGGCCATGGCCGCGTTGCAGCAAGAGGCGACAAGGCGATTCGTCGCCGATGTCTCCTTGATCTTGTGGCTCTGCAACAGCTCAGCACCCTTGGCGTATCGGACGAGATCGGTGCGGTAGAGAACATAGGYCGTGCCACCATCGGCGTCCTGGACGAGCGCTGCGTTCGGCAGCGCTTCGAGTTGGCGTGAGCCGGCCTGGCAGTCGTCGCAATAGCACACGACACTTGCGATGGGCGCGCCGGTGGCTTCGAGTTCGACGCTGCCGCATGCACAGCGCACGGTGGTCGCGGATTGCGGTGTCTGCGCCATGATCATTTCTTTCCGTATGCGGCGAGGAAAACACGGACGCCGTCGGCGGCATGTCGGCGAAGTTCCGCAGGGCTTGGTATCGCTTCATCGCCCAAAAGCATGGCCCGGTTCACCGGAGTGGACATGACCAGCCAGTTGAAATGCGATGCGGCAACGTTAGCGTCATCGATGGTAAGCAGGCCGCGATCGGCCAGACGCTGGAAGGACGCGGCAAGGGCGTCCATCGCCCGCTGGGGTCCGCGTTCGTAGAGCACCTTCGCCAGTTCGGGAAAGCGGCTGACCTCGCCGATCACCAGGCGGCGCAGCTGCATCAAGCGTGGTGTCAGCACCACCATCAGCTGGCGCTCGGCATAGTCGTAGAGATAGGCGGCCAGATCGCCGCTGGCGTCGAAATCGGGGACCTGGTCATGAACACGGTCACCGGCTGCACCACTCATGCTGGTGACGATCTCGATGAACAGCGCCTCCTTGCTGGCAAAGTGCTTGTAGACTGTCTGCTTCGACACCTCAGACAGGGCCGCGATCTCGTCCATGTTGGTGCCGAGATAGCCGCTTTTCAGAAAGACCTCGGTCGCGGCCGCCAGGATTGCCTGGCGCTTGCGGGTCGATCGCTGCCCATCGGGTTTTTGCTGTGAAGCCACATCCGCCATGAAACCGCCCGTTGAAATCGAGACTCAGATTGACTTTAGAGTACTGGACGGTCTAGTTTTGCGCAATATCGGTACTGGACCGTCCAGTCCATTTCATCAAAACCAGATTGCAGGAGAGCCAACCATGCACATTCAGTTTGCCGAACTGCCGGTGTTCGACCAGGACCGCGCCAAGGCGTTTTACGTCGATCATTTCGGCTGCGAGGTCGCAGCCGATGCGCCGATGGGCAAGGACGGGTGGCGCTGGATCGAGCTCAAATTTGCTGGTGCTGAAACAGCACTGCACTTCGTCAGGCGCACTGACGACGCACCCTCGGCTGAGCCAGTGCTGGTGCTGGTCGAGAACGACGTCGCAGCGACGGTCGGGAGGCTCAAATCGCTAGGCGTGGAGATCATCAGCGAACCGCAGGAAGCACCCTGGCAGCCCGGTCGCATCGTCGCCGAATTCCGCGACAGCGAGGGCAATCGCCTGGTGCTCGGCAGCGAATAACCGTGGGAGAGAAGGTCATGAACCCTAAATCATCGACGCTGAAAGTGCCTGGGGCGAAACTCTACTACGAGGTCTTGGGATCTGGCCCCTTGCTGCTGACGATCGCCGGCGGCCCCAGCGATGCGGGTGTTTTCGCCGACCTGTCGCGCCAACTTGCAGATCGTTACACCGTCATTGCCTATGATCCGCGCGGAAACTCACGCAGCCATTTCGACAGCGAGCCCGTGGAGCAGCAGCTTGATGTTCACGGCGACGATGCCGCCCGGCTGATCGAGACGCTGGGTGACGGGCCAGCCTATGTGCTTGGCAACAGCGGTGGCGCCCAGATCGGGCTCAACCTGGCGGCCCGGCATCCCGAACGGGTGCGTGTGCTGGTGGCGCATGAACCGCCATGCCTTGTCATGCTCGATGACCCAGCGGAGGCCATTGCGGCCGATAGGGAGATTTACGAAACTTATCGCCGCGAAGGCGTGGGCCCGGCAATGGCGAAATTCATGGCGATGGCCGGCCTCGATGACGAGCCAAGCGACGCGTCGCCAGAGTTTGCCCCCTCACCCGAAGACATCGCAACCTTCGGCAGGATGGAGGCGAATTTCGAATATTTCATCGCCCATGGGCTGATGCCGCTGTCGCTCTATCATCCCGATGTTGCTGTCTTGCGCGCAGGCAAGCCCCGTATCGTGATCGGAATCGGCGAGGAGTCCGTCGGGCAGATCACCCAGCGCACAAGCGCGGCACTGGCCGCGAAACTAGGCGTCGAGCCGGTCATCTTCCCAGGCGGGCACGGCGGCTTTGGCACCCACATCGAGGGTTTCGCAAAAACCCTGGATCAGGCGCTTGGCGGCGATTAACAATTAATGTGGCAGTGAAGAAAATGGCGCGCCGAGCGCGGAAGGGATGGCCCTAAGGCATCAAAGCTGAAGTGCCGGCGTAGCCGTTTCGACGGTGAGCCTGCGGAGCAGCGCTCGATGTCCATGGCAGCCATGCCGCCCGGCTGATCAAGACGCTTAGTCAGCCTGACACTTGTCGTGGATCTCCCAGTAGAACCCGCCAATAGCCGGGCGCTCCAAGCATGCAAGAGTGCTCGATCCGCAATACAGATCGTCTTTCAGCATCCCTGCTAAGTTATCACAGACCTCAGCGCCCGGATCTCCCTGTAGGTGGGTCGAGACTCGGAGATTGCCGCGCACCAGACCAAGCGCAGCGGCACTGTTTGCTACTATGGAAAATAGGGTCGCCATGGGTCCGTTGACCCCGTTGGGAAAGTTGTCTGGACTTATCTGCCAGTCACATGTGACCAACGGTTCAGCCTGATCTCCATTTAGGCTTTCGAGAATGAACGCATGCATGCGACAGATAAAATGAATGAGGTAAATTACGTACGCGGCTTGAACCGTTGAGATCGTAAAGTCTCGTCCGGACGCGAGGCCGGCGACCGTTACCTCCTGTCCCGAAACATGTAGGTGCCCATCGAGAGCCATTTGGGTGATCAACTCAGCCAAGGAATCGACGACCGTCCCACCTTGGACGCTGAGCGCTAAGCCAAAGACACTGCTACTGGCGAGCACCTGGGGAATCTGCCGACGAAACTCCCTGCGATAGCGATCAGGGTTCTTTCCAGTCCACTTCCGCAACCTCTTGCCTTGTGGATTGAGCAGAGGACCAAGATACTCGTCCCAGCCCCACTGTTCGGCGCTGACAGAAACCAAAAAGGCGGAGGTGTGCCAAATACTGCGATCGTTTGGTATTTCTTGCGGACTGTGGTCCATCGAAGCAACCAACATCGTCATTTTGCGCGCCCCAGCAGTGCCAAAGCCACGTGTAACTCATGTTTTATGAACCATTTGAAGAAAATGGCGCGCCCGAAAGGATTCGAACCTCTGACCCCCAGATTCGTAGTCTGGTGCTCTATCCAGCTGAGCTACGGGCGCGCATCAGGCCATCGACAATGGCCGGGTCGTTCGATCCATGGATCGCAGCGACCGGCGCTACCTAGCGGGTGGCTTTGCGAAATGCAAGCCGCCGCCGGCAAAGTTTTTCCAAGCCACGGCCGGACGCAAGGTTACCCGGCCGCTTGTCTTGCGAGAAGTCACGGACTGTCGTCAGTGCGACAACAGTACCGGCAGCCGCAGGTCGCTCAGGATGCCCTCGGTCGCACCGCCAAGCACGAAGTCGCGAACGCGGGAATGGCCGTAGCCGCCCATGACCAGAAGCTTTGCCCCCAGCGAGGTCGCGGTTTCCTGAAGGGTGACGCCAATGGAGGAGCTGCCGATTCGGGTCGGCACCGCCTCGGCTGCAAGGCCGCGCTGGCGCAGGCCTTCGGCTAGCTGTTCGGCAGCGTCCGTGTCGCGCAGCTTCTTTTCATTGAGGATGGTGATCACCGAAATCCTTGACGCCTTTTCCAGGAACGGACGCGCGTCGGCAACAGCGCGCGCTGCAACGCGGCTGCCGTCCCAGGCGATGGCGACATGGTCGACAGCGCCCACGGTCACAAGGTTCGGCAGGATCACAGTCGGGCGCCCAGCGCCGAAGACAACCGCCTCGGCCAGCATGCGCGAGGTCTGATTGCCCACTTCCCAGCCGAGCAGCGCGAGGTCGAAGTAGCGGGCCTGCTCGCACGCTGCCTCGCCAAGCGCGGCCGAGGACACTGGTACCTCACCGGTGGTGACGTCGACGCCGACCTCTTTGGCACTCGCCTCCAAGGCGGCGAGAAGTTGCTTGCCATGCCTGCGGCTTGAAGCCTCGGCATCGCGGATCATCTGCGGGGTATCGAGCAGCAATTTCGAAAGCGCGCTGGAAACCTGAGGAAAGGCCGGATTGAACACCACCGCATGCAGGCTCGCGTTGAACTGGGCTGCGACCGACACTGCACTTGATGCCACCGCCTCGGAATTGGCCTCTGGATAGGTGGCAAGGGGAAGGAAGAAATGCGGCTTCATCGGAGTGCTCCTGTTTTGACGCGCCCAACCATGCGGCGTTGGCGCGTACTCGACTGAGATTACCCTATGGCGCGCAGCCCTTCATTGAGCTGGATCAAGACAGGCTTGTCATCCTCCAACCGCCCACCGGAGCACGGCTTGTCACGCCGGACGGCGCAGACCGTGACGTGCTTCATCGAGGCGAATCGGCTGGTCGGGGATGGCAACGGCAAAGACGGTGCGGCCACCGGCGCTCTCGACGAGTTCCAGCGTGCCGCCATGGGCGCGCACCAGTTCATGGGCGATGGCAAGGCCAAGGCCGGTACCGCCGCTGCGGGCCGAGCCGCGGAAAGCGGTAAACAGATTTTCGCGCGCCTTTTGCGGCAGGCCCGGACCGGTGTCGGCAACCAGGATGCGGCTGACGCTGCCTTCGCGTTCGGCATAGACGGTCAGCCGGTTGACGATGGCGCTGTCGGCGTCGCCGGCCATCGCCTGGACGGCGTTGCGGCAAAGGTTGGTCAGCACCCGGAAAAGCTGGTCGGGATCGGCATCGATCTCGAAATCGCTGTCAACGGCATTGCAGAACTCAATGCCCGATTCAGGCTCTAGGCCGAGCAAACCATGGACATCGTCAACCAGTTGAGCGAGCCGCAAGCGCCGGCGCGCCGGCGGCAGTTCCTGGGCACGGCCG
Organism: Aminobacter sp. P4_D5; assembly: GCF_056401815.1. Classification (NCBI taxonomy): domain Bacteria; kingdom Pseudomonadati; phylum Pseudomonadota; class Alphaproteobacteria; order Hyphomicrobiales; family Phyllobacteriaceae; genus Aminobacter; species Aminobacter sp. P4_D5. The sequence continues at coordinate 5,454 of NZ_JBFUIP010000065.1, forward strand.
TAAGACAGCACGTTTTCCGAATAGGCGACGGCGCGGTCGAGCGTCCTCAGCAATTTCGGGGCAAAGGCCTGGACGGCTGGATCCTTGACCATGCGCAGGCGGTCGGACATCAGCTGGGCGGAGGCCAAGATGTTGCGCATGTCGTGATTGATCTTGGACACGGCAAGACCGAGATCGGCGAGGTGCTTCTGCTCGTTCAGCATCTTTTGCAAATGCATCTGCATTGCCGACAGTTCGCGTTCGGCGAGGCCGATCTCATCGGAACGCGCTTCCGGAACGATGACGCCGGCGGGACTGTCAGGGGCATCGGAGAAGGTCAGCATCGAGCGTGTCATGGCGCGGATGGGCTTGATCATGATGCGGTCGATGGCGAAGTAGACCAACGCTGCCGTGCACAGCGAAATCAACAGCGAGACAAAGACGATGTAGCGCGCATTGGCCAGCATTGCGCGATGCAGCCGATAGTCGGAGATGACCAGCTCGAATTCCTTGGGGCTTTCACCGACAGTGCCATAGACGCGTAGCATCCGGTTGCCGCCAAACAGCAGCGTGTCGATGGCAGCCGGCATCGAACTCAGCACGCCTGTCTTTGCAATCTCGATATGCTCGTCGACCTCGGGCGGCATGTCGGCAACGACGAGCAGCCTTGAAACGCCACCGTCGCGCACCGCAATCGCCTTGGCGCCGATGGCCGCCAGCACGTCGTTCTGGGCGGAACGCGACAAGGTCGTCGGGTCGCCCTGCACCAGGATTGTCGCAACGGCAGCGGCCGTCGCCAGCCGCTCATCGAGCCAGCGCATGCGAAAGCTGGCGATGGAAGGCAGGAAGAACAGCACTTCGGCGAAGAGCACAAAAGTAACGGTCAACAGCAGCAGCTTGGCCGACAGGCTGCGCGAGCGCGGAACCGACCGTTCCGCCTGTTTTCCAGCATATACGCCGGTATCGGCTGCTTCAGTCATGTCGATCTTTGCTGCAAGTCCGCCCTGGGAGAAATTGCCTCGGCTCCGTCATATCCCGAAACGCCTATGCTTCCCGTTCTGGCAAAGATAGGCTATCGCAGCGCAGTTGCAAATTTTGCAACGCAAAAAGCAACCTTTCGGCGCTGCTGAGCGGGATCAATCGCCGCAGGCGACAAGTGTTGTGGCGGCCAGCGGAGCCGATTGACTTCGCGGCACCTTCTTTCTATAAGCCCGCACACGCTCGGGACCCGCTTCCGTCGCGGTTTTTGATCGCGTCGAGGCAAGCTGAGCCAAGCTCCTGTTACAAAGTGACAGAATCAAGAAGGGCCGCACCCCGCGGTATAAAAACAAATGAAGCGTACCTATCAGCCGTCCAAACTCGTCCGTAAGCGCCGTCATGGTTTCCGTGCTCGCATGGCAACCAAGGGTGGTCGCGACGTCGTCGCAGCTCGCCGCAATCGCGGCCGCAAGCGGCTCTCCGCCTAAGCCATAGGCGGGAACCTTGCCCGCTGACAGCAAGCCTGAGGGGTCTGCTCCGCATGGACGCTGCCCCGAACGGCTTCTGAAAAGAAAACAGTTTCTGGCCGTCCGCCGCGGTGAAAAGCGGCGCGGACGGTTTTTTCTCGTCGAGGTTTTGGATCGCGACGACAAAGCTGGGCCGCGAGTCGGCTATACCGTCACCAAGAAGGTCGGCAATGCGGTTGTCCGCAATCGTGTCAAACGGCGCCTCAGGGAAGCCGTTCGTACACATGCCGCAGGTGACATGGCGGCTGGCAAAGACTATGTGATCGTCGGGCGCGAAGACGTGCTCACCGCCCCTTTCGGCCAGGTTACGGCCGAACTTTCTCGGCGCATTCGCGGAACGCGATAAGGGCTTTCGATGGAAAACAACCGTAATTTCTTTATCACCATCGCCTTGTCGGTGCTGATCCTGACGCTCTGGCAGGTGTTCTACATGAACCCCCGCGTCGAAACGCAGCGGGAAACCGCGCGGATCGAAGCCGAGCGCGTGGCCCAGCAGCAGAAGGCTGCCCAGCCGGCAGGCACCAGCACCGGAACGCCAACAGCACCGCAGACCGGCATTCCCGGTGCGCCAACGACCCAGGTCGCGGTCGCCGACCGTGCCCAGGCGATTGCAGCTTCGGGCCGCATCGCGCTCGACACGCCAAGCCTGAAGGGTTCGATCAACCTGACCGGCGCGCGCATCGACGACATCAGCCTCAAGCACTACCGCGTTGCCGTCGATCCGACTTCGCCTGTTATCGAGCTGCTGAACCCGCAGGCGCTGCCATCCGGCTTCTACAGCGAGATCGGCTTTGTCGGCAGCGAAGCGACTGGCACCGTTCCGGGTCCCGATACGGTCTGGTCCGCCGAAGGCAGCCAGACGCTGACGCCGGCAACGCCTGTGACGCTGACCTTCACCAATGAAAAAGGCCTGACATTCAAGCGCACCATCGCTGTCGATCAGAACTACATGTTCACGGTCACCGACACGGTGACCAATGCCAGCGGCGCCGATGTCTCGTTGTCGAACTACGGCCGCATCACCCGCTTCGACAAGCCGCTGCATGCCTCGACCTACGTGCTGCACGAAGGCCTGATTGGCGTCACCGGCACTGAAGGCCTGCAGGAAATCAAGTACGCCTCGATCGAAAAGGACAAGCAGGTCCTGCCCGGCAAGTCGACCGACGGCTGGCTCGGCATCACCGACAAGTACTGGGCAGCCACGCTGGTTCCCTCGGGCAAGCAGCCGTTCCAGCCGCGCTTTTCCTATTTCGAAGACGGCCGCCCGCGCTACCAGGCCGACTACCTGACCGACCCGATCACTGTTGCTGCCGGTCAGTCGGCAACGGTCGAGACGCTGGTCTTTGCCGGCGCCAAGGAAGTGGCCAAGATCAACGCCTATGAGAAGGATCGCCAGATCCGCCAGTTCGAGCTTCTGATCGACTGGGGCTGGTTCTACTTCATCACCAAGCCAATGTTCTGGCTCATCGATACGCTCTACAAGATGCTCGGCAATTTCGGTCTGGCGATCCTCGCCACCACCGTCATCGTCAAGGCCATCTTCTTCCCGCTCGCCAACAAGTCGTACAAGTCGATGGCGAATATGAAGATGGTGCAGCCCAAGATGCTGGAAATCCGCGAGAAATACGCGGACGACAAGATGAAGCAGCAGCAGGCGATGATGGAGCTGTACAAGACCGAGAAGATCAATCCGCTGGCCGGCTGCTGGCCGGTGCTGATCCAGATCCCGGTGTTCTTCGCGCTCTACAAGGTGCTGTACGTCACCATCGAAATGCGCCATGCGCCGTTCTTCGGCTGGATCCACGATCTGGCGGCACCGGACCCGACGTCGCTGTTCAACCTGTTCGGCCTGCTGCCATGGGGCGTGCCCGCCTTCCTGATGATCGGCGTTTGGCCGCTGATCATGGGCGTGACCATGTTCCTGCAGATGCGCATGAACCCGACACCTCCGGATCCGACCCAGGCGATGATCTTCACCTGGATGCCGATCCTGTTCACCTTCATGCTGGCGTCGTTCCCGGCGGGCCTCGTCATCTACTGGGCGTGGAACAACTCGCTGTCGATCCTCCAGCAGGGCGTGATCATGAAGCGCCAGGGTGCCAAGATCGAGCTTTGGGACAACCTCGTGGCGTTGTTCAAGAAAAAACCGACGCCGGCCGAATAGCCGGACTTCTCGGAGAAAAGAAAAAAGGCCCTGGCTCGTCCGGGGCCTTTTTGCTTTCGCACATATGGGGCGCTGAAACTTTTGCGGCGACGCTCGCGTAGCTTTGTGGTGCCTCTCAAGCATCAGCCTGTGGGGTGGCGGCTTCTGACTTCCCCCGGTCAGAACTGAACCGTCTCGGCAAGGCCGGGGTCCTGCATTCCTTGCGGGACCCCGGTTTGATTCTCCCCCAAAACCCTTGATCCCCTCCCCCGGATGTCATCGCCGGGGATCGCGCTATACTGTCATTCCATACGCATCAAAATGGACGTCGCCATGCAAGGACCGAACCCTGACATCAAGCACCCGATGCCGATGCACAAGCGCGTCGGTTTCCTCAAGCCCCTCGTTGATGCCGAAAACATCGAGATCGGCGACTTCACCTATTACGACGACCCCGAGGGGCCGGACTTGTTTCAGCAGAAATGCGTCCTGCATCACTACCCCTTCATCGGCGACAAGCTGATCATCGGAAAGTTCTGTGCCATAGCCGAGGGCGCGCGTTTCATCATGAACGGCGCCAACCATGCCATGTCGGGTTTTTCGACCTATCCGTTCAACATTTTCGGCCATGGCTGGGAGGAAGGCTTCGACGTCGCCACCTGGCACAAGGAGGTGCGCGGCGACACCGTGCTCGGCAATGACGTGTGGATCGGCATGGAAGCGGTGATCCTGCCGGGCGTTCATATCGGCCACGGTGCCATCGTTGCTGCGAAATCGGTTGTCAGCAGGCACGTACCGCCTTATGCGATCGTAGCCGGCAATCCTTCGGTCGTGGTCAAGAAGCGTTTCGACGACAAGACCATCGAACGGCTTCTGACGATTGCATGGTGGGATTGGCCGGTGGACAAGATCGGCCGCAACCTCAATGCCATTCGCGGCTCGGATATTTCTCTGCTGGAGGCAGCGGCTTGAACGATCAGATAACACCCACAGCGGCGGTCACTGCCGAGCTGTTCCTACGCCCGTGGATCTTCATCCGCGGCGTGCCCTCAATGAAATTCCTGCCGCCCGAAGGGCCGCCAGAGATCGCCTTCGCCGGCCGTTCCAATGTCGGCAAGTCGTCGCTGATCAACTCGCTGGTTCGCCATGGCGGGCTGGCACGCACCTCGAACACGCCGGGGCGCACCCAGGAGCTCAACTATTTCGTGCCCGACGGCTATTCCGGCCAGGCCGGTGACATGCCGCCGATGGCACTGGTCGACATGCCGGGCTACGGCTACGCCAAGGCTCCAAAGGAACAGGTCGACGCCTGGACCAAGCTGGTGTTCGATTATCTGCGCGGCCGGGTGACGCTCAAGCGCGTCTACCTGCTGATCGATTCACGCCACGGCATCAAGAAAAACGACGAGGAGGTTCTGACCCTGCTCGACAAGGCCGCGATCTCCTACCAGATCGTCCTGACCAAGACCGACAAGATCAAGGCGGCGGGTGTGCAGCCGCTGATCGAAGACACGCTTTTGAAGATCAAGAAGCGCGCCGCCGCTTTCCCGACCGTGCTGGCAACCTCGTCGGAGAAGAACGAAGGCATCGAAGAGCTGCGCGAGGCGATCGCTTTGGTGGTCAACGGCGGCTAGGTTGTCGCTGGCCTGAAAGCCAGCGCCAAACCGTTGATGCAATGGCGCTTGCCGGTCGGCGGTGGGCCATCGTCGAAGACATGGCCAAGATGGCCGCCGCAGCGGCGGCAATGCACCTCGGTGCGGGTCATCAGCAGCGAACTGTCCACCTTGGTGCCGACCGCATTGGGCAGTGCTTCCCAGAAGCTCGGCCAGCCGGTGTGCGAATCGAACTTGGTGTCCGACGCATAAGCGGCGAGATCGCAGCCGGCGCAGTGAAAGGTGCCCTTGCGGTGTTCGTCGAGCAGCGGGCTCGATCCCGGCGGCTCGGTGTCTTCCTGACGCAGGACAGCGAACGCGGCGGGCGAAAGAACCGCGCGCCATTGGACGTCCGTCTTGGTGACCTCGAAGTTTTCGGCCAACGCCGGGGCTGATATGTTCAGCCGCCTGGATAGCACCAAACCGGCAAGAACGGCGATCGCAGCACTGCCCAACAAAAATGAACGGCGGTCCATGGCATATCTCCTATCCGACCATAGGCCGGTGTCGCATCACTGCAAAATCAACAGGGCTTGAGTGAAATGGACTGCGCCCCGCAACGCAGACCGTTGCGGGGCGCTTTGCCGATTGCGCGTGCCTCAGGGAGCGACAGCGCGCGCAATCGCCCTGCCCCTAGGGCTTACATCTTGGGCAGCAAAACCTTGTCGATGACGTGGATGACGCCGTTCGACTGGGCGACATCGGCGATGGTGACGTTGGCGACGTTGCCGCTTTCGTCCGTCACTGTGACCTTGCCGCCATCATCCTTCAGGATCAGCTCGCACCCACCAGCCGTCTTGGCCATATGGGAGCCGCCGTCATCCTTGACCATCTTGGCAACGTCAGCCGACATCGCCTTGGCGCCAACGACATGGCACGTCAGGATCTTGGCCAGCTTGTCCTTGTTTTCAGGCTTCAGAAGCGTTTCGACCGTGCCAGCCGGGAGCGCTGCGAAGGCTTCGTTGGTCGGTGCAAAGACGGTGAATGGCCCCTTGCCCTCAAGCGTCTTGACCAGGCCTGCTGCCTTGACCGCCGCGACGAGCGTGGTGTGGTCCTTCGAGTTGACGGCGTTCTCGACGATGTTCTTGTCGGCAAACATCGCAGCGCCGCCAACCATMGGATTTTGGGCATATGCGAAAGTGGCGAGAGCGGAAAAAGCACCGGCGAGCAAAGCGAGAGAGATCTTACGCATATCAAAACTCCTTGGGTTGTTTCCGGAAATGGAAAGGCACAAGAAGTTACGGATACGATCTCAGACAGTTTCGCGATCGCAATAAAATATACTTAGAGAATTTAAACAGAAGAACCCAAAACCTTGCAGATACGAGCGAGCCAGCGACAAAGTTTCAGCAATTTTGCATTCTGTGAATTATTCTTTTGGGGATCAGATGTTGCGGAGATCGCCGGCGGCGACCACGGGGCCGGTCGGCAGACCGCTCGGCGAACCACCCGCAGGCTCAAGGCTGACGGCGAGCACGGCACCTGTGGCGAGCTTGTCGCGCATCTCTTGCTTGACCGGMATTTTCATCGTGGTCCCAACCGGGATGACACCCATGGAGACCGGCGGGTTTTTGCCTTCGATCATCCAGAGTTCGAAATCCTTGCCGGCGGCGCGCTCGCCCGCGACATGCGACAAGCCGACCTCGCCGGTCGCCGCGTCGTACATGACCATGTATTTGACGTCGCTGCCATCGGCGGCAAGCGAGGCCACCATGAACTGCTGCGGTGCCTGGGCGGGCGGATTGATGTAGGGCACGGCAATGTACAGCACGAGAGCCGCCACTGCTGCTGCCGCCAGACCGCGCCAGAAGACGAGGCTCGACCATGGGTGCAGCCTTGACTGCTCCGCCGCGTCGCGGAGCAGCCGATGGTCGATGCCCCGCCTGACCGATACCGGCGCCTCGACCTCGGGGTATTCAGCCGCCAGCGGGGCAAAATGCACCTCCCATCTGTCGACGATGCGCGCGAAGGCAGGCTCTGCGTCGATACGGGCGCTGGCCTGGCGACGCTCATCGGCAGACAGGACGCCAAGAACGTACTCGGCGGCGAGGATGTCGTCGCCTCCAGGTTCCTGTCCGTTGTCTTCCGCCAGTGTCATCTTTCCAGACATTCCCTCAGCTTCAACAGGCTGCGGCGCAGCCATGTGCGCATGGTATTGAGCGGCACGGCGTGGCGTTCCGCAAGTTCGGCATAACTTTCGCCTTTGAGATAGGCACCGCGGACCGCCGCCGCCCGATCCTTCTCCAGTTCCTCGAGGCAAAGATTGATGCGCCCGGCCTCGTCGCCGGCCACAGCCGCCGCCTCGGGCCCTGGCGCGGGATCGGCAATCTCAAGCGCCTCGTCGATGGCGAGGGGTGCCTGACGCCGTGCCCGGATACGGTCGATCGCATGATTGCGCGCGATTGCCACAAGCCACGAAATGGGGCTGAGATCGGAGGCCGCAAACCTATCCGCCTTCGTCCAGATCTTGACGAAGACCTCTTGCAGCGCCTCCTCGGCATCCGCCCTGTCATTCAATACACGCAGGCAGACGCCGAAAAGTTTCGAGCTGGTCTGCCGGTAGAGCAGATCGAAGGCCGAGCGGTCCTTCAACGAGGTCCGCACGATCAGTTTGGTGATGTCCTGCGGCGTCATGGCCGCCAAGTTACGTGGCGAAAGGCGAATTGCAACTGCTGTTTAAATCGCGCCGCTGCCTGCAACTGGTTCAGCCGCGCATGAGTCACGGCGCCGCAGCCCCGCCAGGACCATCGAACCATTTGCCCCCTGCCCGGTTTCCGGGTAAGACCGCGCCGACCTTTTCCAGCTATCCGGGACCATGCCGATGACGACGAACGTCGCCGCCACCGCCGAAATGCAGGCCGCCCTGCTCTCCGCGGCCTTGCCCTACATGCAGCGCTACGAAAACAAGACGGTGGTGGTGAAATATGGCGGCCACGCCATGGGCGACATCGCGCTCGGCCGCGCCTTTGCCCGCGACATCGCCCTTCTCAAGCAGTCGGGCGTCAACCCCATCGTCGTGCATGGCGGCGGGCCGCAGATCGGAGCCATGCTGGCCAGGATGGGCATCGAATCTAAATTCGAAGGTGGCCTGCGCGTCACCGACCAGAAGACGGTCGAGATCGTCGAGATGGTGCTAGCCGGTTCGATCAACAAGGAGATCGTCGCCCTCATCAACGCAGAAGGCGAATGGGCGATCGGCCTGTGCGGGAAGGACGGCAACATGGTCTTCGCCGAAAAGGCCAAGAAGACCATGGTCGACCCCGACAGCAATATCGAAAAGGTGATCGATCTCGGCTTTGTCGGCGAACCGGTCGAGGTCGACCGCACGCTGCTCGACCTGCTGGCGCGCTCGGAAATGATCCCGGTGCTGGCGCCTGTCGCGCCAGGGCGCGACGGCCACACCTACAACATCAACGCCGACACTTTTGCCGGTGCGATTGCCGGCGCACTCGGCGCCTCGCGGCTGCTGTTCCTCACCGACGTGCCCGGCGTGCTCGACAAGGACAAGAAGCTGATCGACGAGCTGACCGTTGCCGAGGCCAAGGCGCTGATCAAGGACGGCACCATATCGGGCGGCATGATCCCCAAGGTCGAGACCTGCATCGAAGCGATTGAGCGCGGCGTCGAAGGCGTGGTCATTCTCAACGGCAAGACGCCGCATTCAGTGCTGCTCGAACTGTTTACCGAGCATGGTGCCGGAACGCTGATCGTTCCGTAAGGGGAGGCCGCGATGAAGTTCGGCTGGATCGCCGAGCCACCCTTCAACTATCTGGAGGGTGGCAATCTGACTGGCTACGACGTCGAGTTGGCCCGGCAGATCGCCTCCAAGATGGGCGTCCCCTTCGAACCGGTCGAGACCAGCTTCGGGGAACTGCTGCCAGGGCTCGACGACGGTCGCTGGGACATGACTACAGGCATGTTCGTGACGGAGGAGCGCGCCAGGCGAGCATCCTTCACGATACCGATCTGGGCGCTTCACGACGGACTTCTGGTCCGCGAAAGCAGCCGCGATCAGATTGCCGGATACCGCAGCCTCGCCGACGGAAATAGCAAGCTTGCCGTGCTTACCGGCCAAATCCAGGAACAGACCGCTCTGGGCCTCGGCGTTCGGGCGCACGACATCGTTGCCTTTCAGGACTACCGCGATGCCGCGCAGGCGGTCACAGACGGCACAGTCGACGCCTATGCAAGTGTCGAACTCGCGCATCGGGCACACATCGCACGGCATCCTGGAAGCGGCCTGCTATGTGTTGGCGTTCCAGCCGCAGAGAGGGAACCTGCCGCCGGGGTGTTTGGGTGTCGCCAACGAGAAACGAGAGAGCAAGTCAACGCCGAGTTGGCCAGCTTTATCGGCACGCCAGAGCATGCGGCCCTCCTCGCCCAGTTTGGCTTGGCCTGAACGGACCTCTGCTGGGTTCCAAGACCCGCCTCTCATCGTCCCGAACGCCGGCAGCTCTACGCCCTCGCCCCTTGCAGCCCGTTGCCGCCTTTGTTCACGAAACTGTGAAGCGCTTCGGCTTTCATTTGTCCTGCTTTGCCGCACACTGATTGCGTGTCCGCTCGGAGGGCGATCGTCGCGACAAGCGATGCTGGCAGCGCTGGCAGTGATCCTGTGCACGAGTTGCGAGCTGCCCGCCACACCGGTCGTCGGCGTGGGTGCGGAATCGGTCGATGTCGAGCTGGTGCTCGCCGTCGATGTCTCAAGTTCGATGGACGACGGGGAGTTCGCGCTTCAGCGCGCAGGCTGCGTCGAGGCGCTACGCCATCCCGACTTTATCAATGCCGTGGCTTCGGGCTTGAAAGGGCGCATTGCCGTAACCTATTTCGAATGGGCGGGAACCGTCCTGCAAGACACAGTCATTCCCTGGCAAATCATCGACGGCCGCGACAGCGCAAACGACTTCGCCAACAAGCTCGCAGCCAGCCCGATCGGCGGGTCTGGCGGCACCTCAATCTCAAATGCCGTGGTCTTCGGTGCCGGCCTGCTGGAACACAATGCGTTGAGTGGCGAAAAGAAGGTCATCGACATTTCCGGAGATGGACCCAACAACACCGGTGCGCCAGTCGAGATCGCCCGCGACAAAGCGGTTTCGACCGGCATCATCATCAACGGCCTACCAATCCTCGTTCGGCCGACTGGAACCCTTGTAGGAATCGACCGTTACTACGCCGAATGCGTAACCGGCGGGCCCGGCTCGTTCGTCCTGCCCATCCACGTTGCTTCCGAATTCGCGACAGCTATCCGGCACAAGTTAATCCTCGAGGTCAGCGGCGCGGCCGACACATCCGGCATCGTGAAAATCGATGCAACAAAGCCAGTCGACTGTCTCGTTGGCGAGCATTATCGGCTCGTCTATCCAGACCCCTAATTCCACGCTTTAGACCCTCAAATGTCCGAGCGGCACGTGGCCTGGGCCCTTGATGTTCTGCAGCACCAGTTGGGTGTGCACGTCACGCACGCCCGACAGCCGCATCAGCCGGTGCATGACAAAGGCATTGAGGTCGTCGACGCCGGGCACCATGACGTGGAGCAGGAAGTCGTAGTCGCCGGTCATCGTCCAGCAGGCCGAGACCTCGTCCATGCGCTGCACAGCCGCGATGAATTTTTCCGGCGAATCATCGCTGTGGCTGACCAGCCTGACCTGGACGAAGACCTCGACCATCAGGCCCACCGCCCGACGGCCGATACGCGCCGAAAACCCCTTGATGACGCCTGCTTCCTGAAGTGCTTCGAAACGCCTGGCGCAGGGCGTGTTGGACAGGCCGATCTCCTGCGCGATCTCGGAAACCGGCTTGCGTCCGTCGCGCTGGAGGATATCCAGCATCTTGATCTCGAATTCGTCAAACTGAGGCATTTCCACCCTCCAAGCCACCATTTCTGGTGAACATACCTCAAAACTGGCCAGCACGAGCGCAAAGAAGTGAATTCCGCTCCTGCAGCGAAGCTATGCTTCGGCATCGCAAGCCTGTTTCTGGGGAGGATCAGACCATGGGCATCAGTATTCAGGATTATGCACGGGAATGTGCGGCCCAAGGGCTGCGCGGCGACTACACGGTCTGCCGTCCGGATTTCACCGTCGAACAAAAATACGACTACAGCGCCGCCGAGCAGGAGGTGTGGCGCACCCTATGCGACCGCCAGACCAAACTGACCCAGCGGCTGGCGCATAAATCCTATCTCGACGGCATGTCCGCGCTTGGGCTCGTCGACAGGATCCCTGACTTCCACGAGGTCAGTGAGAAACTGCGCAAGCTCAGCGGCTGGGAGATCGTTGCCGTGCCAGGACTGATCCCGGCGCAGCCATTCTTCGACCATCTGGCCAACCGCCGCTTCCCGGTCACCAACTGGCTGCGTACGCGCGAAGAGCTCGACTACATCGTCGAGCCTGACATGTTCCACGATTTCTTCGGCCATGTGCCGGTGCTGAGCCAGCCGGTCTTCGGCGACTTCATGCAGATGTACGGCGAAAAGGCGACCGATCTCATCGCCCTTGGCGGCGACGAGATGATCACCCGGCTCTACTGGTACACCGCCGAATACGGCCTGATGCAGGAGCCCGGCCAGCCGCTGAAGGCGTTTGGCGCCGGTYTGATGTCGTCATTCACCGAGTTGCAGTTCGCCGTCGAGAGCGCTGATGCTCATCAGGTGCCGTTCGACATCGAGACGGTGATGCGCACCACCTATGAGATCGACAAGTTCCAGCGCGCCTATTTCGTGCTGCCGTCGTTCGACGTGCTGAAAGACGCGTTCCAGAACACCGATCTGGCCGGCATCATCAAGCGCTGGAAGGGCGAGCCGCCACGCGATCCGGCGACCGTCTAACCAACGGCGAGCAGCACCAGGATACCGCCGACGATCAGCGCGCAACCGGCGATCTCGAGCCGGTTGATGCGCTCGCGGAAGAAGAAGACGCTCGACGCGAAGGTGAACAGCATCTCGATCTGGGCCAGCGATTTGACGATCGCCGCCTGCTGCAGCGTCATTGCCATGAACCAGCCGAACGAGGCCGAGGCGCCGACCAGGCCGGTGAACAGCGCCGGGCGCCACGCCTTGGCGATGCGCGGCAGCTCGTCGCGTTCCTTCCACAAGATCCAGACCAGCATGAGCACGGTCTGGAAGACGATGACCACGGCAAGCGTGACCGCCGCCTGCATCATGAAGTTCGGACCGCCAAGCGAAAGCGACGCGGCACGGTAGGCAACCGCCGAGATGCCGAAGAACGTTCCCGAGGCGAGCCCGATCAGCGCGTTGCGGCTGAGCACTGACGTCACCAGCGTGCGCGCGGTGAAAGCCGTGTGCGCGACCGATATCAGCATCACCCCGAAAACGCTGATGGCGATGGCAGCGACCGCGCCTGCGGTCGCCCGTTCGCCAAGGAACAGCAGCCCAAACAGCGCCGCCTGTGCCGGTTCCGTGCGCGAATAGGCGGTACCCACGGCGAAGTTTCGGAACGAAAACAGGTGGATCAACAGGAAGGTCGCGGCAATCTGGCCAAGGCCGCCAACCACCGCCCAGGCAAAGAAGGTCGCATTCAGCGACGGCAGCGGATAGCCGACGACAAAATGCAGCACGCCGACAAACAACAATGCAAACGGAAAGCCAAAGCCGAAGCGGACGAAGGTGGCACCGGTGGTGCCCATCACGCCTTTCAGGTGCTTTTGCACCACCGACCGCAGATTCTGCAGGAAGGCGGCGGCGATGGTGATGGGTATCCACAATGTCATGGTGGTCAAATGTCAGCTGAGAGGCGATCGGAGCGGCCGCGTCTCAGCGTCTACAGCATCGCTTTGAAAACCGGAATCGAATTTCGGCAGAAGCGATGCATTGGTTCCGAAGGTTACTATTTCGTCACGTTTCGGCAGGAAGCGGCACGGCCTTCCGCTCGTCGACATTTTGGCCCCGACTGCCATGCGGTGCTGCCGGCTTCAGGAAAAACACCAGCGCTGCGACCATCGCGAATGCCATGATTTCGTAGATGAGTGCACGCTCCATACCGGCGACAAAAGCGGCGTGCGAAAGCTCGCCTGCCCGCAGGCGCCCGTCCAGGGTCGAAAAGAAGATCTGCCCGGTGATGGCAATGCCAAGGGCGGCGCCGATCTGCTGGAAGGATTGGACAGCCCCCGACCCCGAACCCGCATCGCGCGGCGGCACAGTCGACAGGACGGTCTGAAACAGCGCGGAAATGGCTATGCCCATGCCGAACCCGCAAATCAGCAACGGCAAGACAAAGTGCCAATGGTTGACGGCATCGCCGATGCCAACGACGACGAAACGCAGCGACGCCATGCCGATGCCCATGACCAGTGCGCCGGCGACAATCCGCCTTTGGGGCCAGCGGCTGCCCAGTCGCCCCGAAATGAGCGAGGCGATCAGTACGCCGAGGGGAAACGGCACAGTCGTCAAGCCGGATTGCAATGGCGTCAGCCCGAAACCGGTCTGCAGGAATACGGCCAGGATCAGGAAGAAGCCCGCAACACCCGAAAAGAACGTCATGACCATCGCAGACCCGAGCAGGAAATTGCCGTTGGTCATCAGGGCTACCGGCAGCAACTGGCTCTGCGCACGTTTCTCCCTTGCCTTTTGATGCAGGAAGAAACTGACCATTGCCACGACGGAAAGACCGATCATCGCAAACGTCCACAGCGGCCAGCCATAGGCATGCCCCTCGATAAGTGGAAACACCAAAAGGAAGACGGCCGCACTGGCGATCAGGATACCGACCGGGTCCTGCGTAAGCTCAGGCCGGCCAGGCATATCGGGAATGAGGGCCCGGCCGGCAATCACAGCCAGGATCCCGACCGGGATGTTGACCAGGAAGATCGGCCGCCAGTCGAGGCCAAACAGGTCCGCACTGATCAGCATGCCACCGACAAGGGGGCCAGCGACGGAAGCGAGCCCCGCCGACAAACCAAACAGCGAGAAGGCGAAACCGCGCTCCTGCGGCGGAAAGATCACCTGGGTGATCGCCAGGACCTGCGGCATCATCATGGCGCCAGCCAGTCCCTGCAGCACGCGCGCGACGATCAATGTCGTCATGGTCGGTGCCAGCCCGCACAGCGCCGAAAATACGGTGAAACTCGCAACACCGATCAGAAACAGGCGCTTGCGGCCGAGCACGTCACCGAGCCTGCCAAACGGCAGCAAGCCAAGCGCGAAGGCCAGCACATAGGCAGCTACAACCCATTCGATCTGGCTGCTCGTCGCACCAAGTCCGGACTGCAGGCGCGGCAGCGCAACGTTGACGATGGTCACGTCGATCAGGTTCATGAACCCGGCCAGAAGCAGGATCGCCATCGCAATCCAACGCCTTGGATACGCGTCTTCCGGCGTCATTGGCGAGCTATGGGAAAAAGTCATTTCCAGTTCCTTTGACTTCGGAAGCCGATCCTGGATCGCCGCCCCAGCGCGTCCGAAAGGCCGGCCAAACGATCGATGCAGCCGTCTGCCTTTGAGATCGCATCAATGCATGCAGACAAATGTCGTTCCGCACCGTCTGATTTCGACAGGTCCAGCAAAATGGCTCACCGGTCATCCGGCGACAGCCAAGGCAATGCATTCGATCTAGAGCGAATCGTTCAGCTTTCTAACCCCGAGCACATATTTGGCGTAGCCACGATCGAAGTGAACAGCGATTTTCGTGGAGGAATTGCGCCGTGACCGGCAGTACCGGCATCGCATGGCAAAAAAGACGGCGGCAAATGCCACCGTCCAATAGCCAGCGAYGTTACAGATTCGAGCGCTGTTACGCCGCTTCGGAAATGCCCGTGTCGAAGATGGCGCGGTTGCGGCCACGGCGCTTGGCCTCGTAGAGGCGCTTGTCGGCTGCGCGCATCAGCTCCGAAACATTGGCTTCGGACGCGCAGTTGGTGCCGCCGATGCTGACCGTCAGGGGTACCGCGGGCTCGTCATTGGGCTGGAAGCGCAGCCGCTCCACTTCGCTGCGGATACGTTCGGCGACAAGCTTGGCCTCTTCCTCGGAGGCACCGACCAGGTAAGCGCCGAATTCCTCGCCGCCGATGCGGCCGAGAATGTCGCCGCTGCGCACGCCACGCGTGATCGCCGCAGCGATCTGCAGCAACGCCTGGTCGCCGGTCAGGTGGCCGAAGCTGTCGTTGATCTGCTTGAAGTGGTCGGCGTCGATGATCAGCAGCGCGCCGCGATCGTTCTTGCGCCTGGAGCCGTCGAGCRCGGCAAAGAAATTCTCGCGGTTGAGCATGCCAGTCATCTCGTCGCGGCTGGCCTTTTCCGAAAGGCGGCGATGGGCGGCGGCAAGCTGGGCGTGGGCACGCGTCAGATCGGAATAAGCCAGCTTCAACTTTTCACGCTGCCAGAAGGTGTGAAAAGAAAAAGGGAAGGCAATCAAGACAGGACATAGCACCGGCAATAGGTAGGCGGCGGCGTCGATCGTGCCGCCCAGGAGCGGAATGATCGCCAACACAAGTGCCATCGTGATCACTATGGACAAAAGTGTGACGAAACCGGATTTGAGAAAGACACTTTTCATTTCAACTCCCTGCCGGCAGTTGGAATGCCAGCATCATCTGAAGGTCATCTTTCACCGGTAGTTAAAATTTGACCCACTCTGCCGAATTTGGCCATCGTCGAGTGCAGGTGTGGCCTTATGCGGCGGCTTCCAAAATTCTCGAACCGTGCCATAAGGGGGTCATGACCGATATTCCCGATCCCGCCCGTTTCGACCACGTCACCGACTGGGTCTTCGACCTCGATAACACGCTCTATCCGCACCATTCGAATCTGTTCTCGCAGATCGATCTGAAGATGACGGGCTTTGTCGCGGAACTCTTGACGCTGTCACGCGAAGACGCGCGCAAGCTGCAGAAAGATCTCTACCTGGAATACGGCACGACGCTGAACGGGCTGATGCATCGCCACAACATCGATCCCGATGCCTTCCTCGAGCATGTGCATGACATCGACTATTCCTGGCTGGTGCCGGATCCTGTCTTGGGCGCGGCCATCCGCCAGCTGCCGGGCCGCAAATTCATCTTCACCAACGGCAATCGCAGCCATGCCGAGCGCACCGCGCGCCAACTCGGCATCCTAGACCATTTCGATGACATCTTCGACATCGTCGCCGCGGGCCTGACGCCCAAGCCGGCGCGCCAGCCCTATGAAACCTTCGCCGCCCTGCACAAGGTAACGGGTGCCAATGCCGTGATGTTCGAGGATCTTGCCCGCAACCTTTCGGTGCCGAAGGCGCTTGGCATGACCACGGTGCTGATCGTGCCGCGCAATTTCGAGCCGACTTTCTCGGAGATCTGGGAAAGCGACCCGACGAACGAAGACGATGTCGACTTCGTCACCGACGATCTCGCGACCTTCCTCACGACGCTTGTCGAGGCCAACGCCGCTTGAACCGTTTCACCTCCGTCGAGGCACGGATCGATGCCGCGGCACACGCCGTGCTCGACCGCCTGCCCGCCGGTGGGTTCTATGGGGCACTGGTCGAATTTCTGGTGTTCGGGCTGAAACAGGCATGGGCCTGCCTGTTCGGCGGCGCCATGTTGGCGCTGATCATGGCAACCAAGCTGTGGTGGCCACAAGATGCCGGGCTCGCGCGCTACGACTTCCTGTTCCTCGCAGCGATTGCCATCCAGCTGGCAATGCTGGCCTTGCGGCTGGAAAAACCTTCCGAGGCCAAGGTCATCCTGATCTTCCACATTGTCGGTACGGTAATGGAGATCTTCAAGACGTCAGCCGGTTCGTGGATCTATCCCGAGGAGAACTTCTTCCGCATCGCCGGTGTGCCGCTGTTTTCCGGCTTCATGTATGCGGCGGTCGGTTCCTACCTCGCCCGCGTCAGCCGCATCTTCGACATGCGCTACACCAGCTACCCGCCGCTATGGGCGACGGTGCTTCTGTGCGCGGCGATCTACGTCAATTTCTTCGCCCACCATTTCACGGTCGACATCCGCTACGGGCTGTTTGCGGCAACTGCACTGCTCTACTTGCGAACGGTGGTGCACTACCGCGTCTTCCGCTTCCGCCACCGCATGCCGCTGCTGCTTGGCTTCCTGCTGGTCGCGCTGTTCATCTGGCTTGCGGAAAATATCGGCACGTGGTCGCGCGCCTGGATCTATCCCGGCCAGCATGACGGCTGGACGCCGGTTTCGATCCACAAGCTCGGCGCCTGGTATCTGCTGATGATCATATCCTTCGTGCTGGTGACCTTGGTCCACCGGCCACGGCCGATGGACCAAAAGGGTAACTCAAAGGCTGTAGAACTTAGCGATGATGTCCCAGGCCTCGTCGGCGGTGTCGACGAAGTCGATGATGTCCTGGTCGCCCGGCGAGATCGTGCCCTGGTCGGCAAGGAAGTCGAGGTCGATCGCCCGCTTCCAGAATGATTTGCCAAACAGGATCACCGGCACACGCTCCATGCGCCCGGTCTGGATCAGCGTCAGTGTCTCGAAGAACTCGTCCATGGTGCCGAAGCCGCCGGGGAATACGGCAACCGCCTTGGCGCGCATGACGAAGTGCATCTTGCGGATGGCGAAATAGTGGAAGTTGAAGCACAGCTCTGGCGTCACATAGGCGTTGGGCGCCTGCTCGTGCGGCAACACGATGTTGAGCCCGATCGAGGGTGCGCCGACATCGTCGGCACCACGGTTGCCAGCCTCCATCACGCCCGGGCCGCCACCGGTGACCACGACGAATTCACGGTAGTAGGAAGCGGCCGAATGCTGCGAGCACAGGCGGGCAAACTTGCGCGCTTCCTCATAGTAGCGGCTGTTGGCCTCGAGGTTCTTGCGCTGCGTCTCGTTCTTGGCGGCCCAGGCGTCGCCGCCGGGTTCGGGAATGCGCGCGCCGCCGAACAGGATAACCGTCGAGCGGATGCCGCGCTCGGCCAGGACCATCTCGGTCTTGAGCAGTTCGAGCTGCAACCGGACCGGGCGCAGGTCGCGCTGGGTCATAAAGTCTTCGTCGTTCCACGCAAGCCTGTAGGTCGCAGCACGCGTCTGCGGCGTATCGGGCACACTTTTCGAGCGCTCGAGGTCCTCGTCGGAGTGCGGCAGCGGCGTCCAGCCAGCCTTTTCCATAGGATTCATTTTCAGCTCGACCCCAAATTACCGTTGACCGCGACATTACGCGGCGCCACCGCGATTGACCCCTTCATAAGGCTGAAATAGGGTCCGCGCGATTTTATGCCAGCTTAGAAGCCTTAAGCTTAACGGCTCGTAACGGAGATGTTTATGTCGAAGCCCGATCTCGCCAGCCTCGAAAAGACCATCGACAAGGCGTTCGAGGAACGCGACGGCATCTCGACGTCGACCCGCGGCGAAGTCCGCGAGGCCATCGAAGCTGCGCTCGACCTGCTCGACAAGGGCACGGCGCGTGTCGCCGAGCGCCAGGACGACGGCAAATGGCAGGTCAACCAGTGGCTCAAGAAGGCTGTCCTGCTGTCCTTCCGCCTCAACCCGATGGAGCTGATTTCCGGTGCGCCGGGCGGCGCCTCCTGGTGGGACAAGGTGCCGTCCAAGTTCGACGGCTGGGGCGCCATGGACTACGAGAAGGCCGGCTTCCGCTCGGTGCCTTCGTCGATCGTGCGCCGTACCGCCTATGTCGCTCCCGGCGTCGTCTTGATGCCGTCCTTCGTCAATGTCGGCGCTTATGTCGATAGCGGCACGATGGTCGACACCTGGGCCTCGGTCGGCTCCTGCGCCCAGATCGGCAAGAACGTGCACCTGTCCGGCGGCGTCGGCATCGGCGGCGTGCTTGAACCCATGCAGGCCGGCCCGACCATCATCGAGGACAATTGCTTCATCGGCGCGCGCTCGGAAGTCGTCGAGGGCTGCATCGTCCGCGAGGGCTCGGTGCTTGGCATGGGCGTTTTCATCGGCCAGTCGACCAAGATCGTCGACCGCGCCACCGGCGAAATATTCTACGGCGAAGTGCCGGCCAATTCGGTGGTCGTCGCTGGCTCCATGCCGGGCAAGCCTTTGCCGAATGGCGAGCAGGGCCCAAGCCTCTACTGTGCCGTCATCGTCAAGCGCGTCGACGCCAAGACCCGCTCCAAAACCTCGATCAACGAACTGCTGCGAGATTAAGGTTGCAGCAGTTCGTCTTACCGGGCATTTGAACAAATCGCTCGAATGCCCGGCCAAAACAGAACGGACCAGATCCACTTGCCTGACAAATCCCAGCTTTTCTGGTTGTTCTTCCGCTTCTCGGGCCGCGTGAACCGCGCGGTCTATTTGCTCGGTTTTTTGTTCATGCTGGTGGCGATGTCTTTCCCGCTCTACCAGTTCATGCGCGTGCACCCGGAAAGCGGGGCCGCGCAAATCTGGTCGATGCTGTTTGGCCTGACCTTCCTGGTGTTTTTGTGGGCGCATATCGCCTTCAGCGTCAAACGCCTGCATGATTTCGACAAGCCCGGCCTTTATGCGGTCGCCTTATTCATCCCGGTGATCTCGATCTTCGCCTTCATCGCGCTGTGCTTTTTTCCGGGCACGCCGGGTCCGAATCAGTTCGGATACGAGACCAACGCGCCGCGATAGCGGCTGACAGCCAACTATTCGAAGCCCGAACGGTTGGCTGTGACGGCAAAAACCGCAGCGATGCTTTACTGAGCCTGGAATCGGCGTGCGCTGGAACAACCGAACGTCGTGACAGGACCGGGCGATTCGATTATCGCTGTCGTCATGAAGCTGCCCACAGACCCCGCCGAGAACCTTGCCGCCCTCATCCGCTGCCCGTCGGTCACGCCAGCCGAAGGTGGCGCGCTGACGGCTCTTGAAGCCATGCTGAAGCCGCTCGGCTTCGCGGTCGACCGCCCGACCTTCTCGGAGGACGGCACGCCCGACATCGAAAATCTCTATGCCCGGCGCTCGGGCAACGGCCCGCACCTGATGTTTGCCGGCCATACCGACGTCGTGCCGGTGGGGGACGAGGCGGCGTGGACACATCCGCCCTTCTCGGCTGACATCGTCAACGGTGAGATGTATGGCCGAGGTGCTGTCGACATGAAGGGCGGCATCGCCTGTTTCATCGCCGCTGTCGCCCGCCACGTCGAGGCACATGGCGGCCCCAAGGGGGCGGTTTCGCTGCTGATCACCGGCGACGAGGAAGGCCCCTCGATCAACGGTACGGTCAAGCTGCTCGAATGGGCCGCTTCGCGCGGCGAAAAATGGGACGCCTCGCTGGTTGGCGAGCCGACCAATCCCCACGCGCTTGGCGACATGATCAAGATCGGCCGCCGCGGCTCGCTGTCGGCCACGATCATCGTCCATGGCCGCCAGGGCCACGTCGCCTATCCGCATCTGGCCGACAATCCGGTGCGCGGACTGATGACACTGGTCGACGCGCTGCTCAACCCGGTCTTCGACAAGGGCACCAAGGATTTCCAGCCGTCCAATCTGGAAGTGACGACGATGGATGTCGGCAATGCCGCGACCAACGTCATCGCGGCCAAGGCGACGGCAACCTTCAACATCCGCTACAACGACAGCTGGACCGACGAGACGCTCCAGGCGGAGATCCACAACCGCCTGGACAAGGCGAGCGGGCGCAAGAAATACCGTCAGGGCCGCAAGGAGCCGATCGAGTTCGAACTCGTCTGGCGCGACCGGCCAAGCCACGTCTTCCTGACCCGCAACGACAAGCTGATCGACGCGCTGGCGGGTTCCATCAAGACGGTCACCGGCCGCGAGCCCAAGCTTTCGACCACCGGGGGCACGTCAGATGCACGCTTCATCAAGGACTACTGTCCGGTCGTCGAATTCGGACTGGTGGGCAAGACCATGCACATGGTCGACGAACGCGTGCCGCTTGCCGAACTGGAAATGCTGACACAGGTCTACCAGCAGTTCCTCGCAGACTGGTTCGGGTGACGAAAAGCCCTCATGCTGGCAACCAATGACATCGAGCAATATCTGTCGGGTGCCTGGAGGCTGATGCTGGGCAAGGCCGATGGCCTGCGCCAGCTCGATCTCAGCGCCGACGGCTTCTGGAACTCGTTCTTCGCCCTCTTGATAGCAGCGCCCGCGCTGATCGTCGGCTGGGTCGCCGTTTCCGATGAGCTTGCGCTGCAATCGGCATTCTCCGCCGGTCGCTTCGGCATCATCCTGCGGTTGGCGCTGGTCGATATCGGGGCCTGGATACTGCCGCTGATCGCCTTTGCGCTGGTGGCACCGCGGGCCGGCGTCGGCGACCGTTTCGTCCACTATGTCGTCGCCAGCAACTGGGCTTCGGCGATCATCGCATGGCTGATGTTGCCGACGGCGCTCTCGCGCATGCTGTTTCCGGCGGCGCAGAGCTTCACAACGCTGCTGTCGCTGGGGCTGTTTGCCCTGTCGATGGTGTTTACCTGGCGAATGACCAATGCCAGCATCGGCAAAGGTGCCGCTGTCGGGTCGGCGGTTTTTACCGCCATGTTCATGATGTCGCTGCTGGTGCTGTTTTCGCTACAGGCGATGTTCGGGATTTACGTGCCTCAGTAATCCACACCAGACAAGTAGAGCCCGTCGGGCGGCGCCACCTGGCCGCAGGCAGCGCGATTACGCGCATCGAGTGCTGCCTTGAGATGATCGGCCGTCCAGCCCCCCTCGCCRACCCGCTTCAGGCTGCCGACCATCGAGCGGACCTGGTTGTGCAGGAAAGAGCGCGCCGACGTCCTGACCTCGATCATCTCGCCCGTCCGTGTCACGTCGAGACGGTCGAGCGTCCTCAGCGGGCTGTTGGCCTGGCACTGGGTTGAACGGAAGGTGGTGAAATCGTGCCGGCCGAGCAGAAGCTTGGCAGCCTCCGCCATCGCCTCGTGGTCTAGGCGCTTGGGCACCCACCAGACCTTGCCGCGCTCAAGCGCAGCGGGGGCCCGGCGATTGAGGATACGGTAGATGTAGTGGCGCCCGGTGGCCGAGAAGCGGGCATCAAAATCGTCTGGCACCTGCTGTGCAGCAAGCACCGCCACGGTCTCGCCGGCCGCTTGCATATGCGCGTTGACCGCATCGCGCACCTTGTCGTTAGCCCACGCCTTGGTGAGGTCGGCATGAGCGACCTGGGCGGTCGCATGCACGCCGGCGTCGGTGCGACCAGCGCCGCGCAGCGAGATCTCGTCGCCCGAAAACTTAAAGATTGCCTGCTCGATGGCGGCCTGCACCGTATGCAGGCCGGCCTGCCGCTGCCAACCGGCATAGGCGCGACCGTCATACTCGATATCCAGGCGATAGCGCGGCATTTGCTGGGAAAACTCCGGCCGCTTTAGGCGGCCAGAGCCGTACCGAAGGCCGAGGCGTAGACCAGCTTGCCGGTCTCGGGCGCATCGCCCCAGGCCAGCGCCTGCAGCGCGTCRCACTGATAGTCGCTTTCGAACTTCGCAGCACGTTCATGGGTGTAGCCGAAGCGGCCGTAGTAGGCAGGATCGCCAAGCACCACGGCCAGCATCTCGCCGGCATCCTTGAGGCGGATATGGGCCTCGCGGATCAACGCGCCACCGATGCCGCTGCCGTGGAAATCGGGTTCGACCGCCAGAGGCGCAAGTGCGACCGCCGGAACGGTGCTGCCGCCGTTCTGCACATAGAGGCGCGAAAACAGGATGTGGCCGACCACATCGCCATCTTCCTCGGCGACCAGTTCGACGATCACATCGCCCTGGGAAACCAGCGCATCGACCAGACCGGCCTCGGCCTGCTGGCCGAAGGCATGTTCTTCAACGAGGCGGATCGCCTCACGGTCGCGCGGCGTTGCCGCCCGAATCGACATCATGCTCATGACAACTTCATTCCTTTTTCGATCTTGGCACCGCGCAGGAATTCATCCGCGGTGACGGGTTTTCCTCCCGCCTTTTGCACCTCGACCAATCCAACGGCACCTTCGCCGCAGGCAATCTCCAACCGGTCGTTGAGAACCGTTCCCGGCTCTCCTTGTCCAGCGGCACGTTGCGAGCGCAAAACTTTCAGGCGCTCTGTTCGTCCGCCGATTCCGAATTCGCACCAGGCGCCGGGAAACGGCGACAGGCCACGGATATTGTTGTCGACCGCCGTCGCCGGCAAGGTCCAATCGATCCGCGTCTCCGCCTTATCGATTTTTTTGGCGTAGGTCACGCCTTCGCTGGCCTGGGGCACCGTTTCCAGCCTGCCCGCTTCGAGTTCCGCCAGCGCTTCTACCATGAGCGAGGCACCCACCGCCATCAGACGATCGTGCAACTCGCCAGCTGTCATGTCGGGTCCAATCGCGACTTTTTCAAGTCTCGCCACCGGTCCAGTGTCCAATCCTTCTTCCATCCGCATGACCATCATGCCGGTTTCGGCATCACCTGCCATGATGGCGCGCTGGATGGGGGCTGCCCCGCGCCAGCGTGGCAGAAGCGAGGCATGACCGTTGTAGCAGCCAAGCCGGGTGCCCAGAAGAATGGGTTTGGGCAGCAGCAATCCATAAGCGACGACAACGGCGACATCGGCTTTGAGGTCGGCAAACGCGGCCTGCTCTGCCTCGCCTTTCAACGACAGTGGTGTGCGCACCTCGATGCCCAGCCGCTCGGCCTCGCGTTGCACCGGCGACGGCGTGAGTTCCAGCCCACGCCGGCCAGCGGCGCGTGGCGGCTGGCTGTAGACGGCAACAACCTCGTGGCCGGCCTCAGCTATTGCACGCAGCGTCGGCACGGAAAAATCCGGCGTGCCCATGAAGATGACGCGAAGGCTCATTCGGCTCTGGCTATCCCGCATGCCCCAGATGGCGTCCGGCTATCCGTTCRGGCCCTCGCTTCAAACGGGTTTACGAGCCTGAGGTCAAGTCCGTCGAAGTCCCGGCTGTTGCGCGTGGCAAGGGTTGCATCATGCACGAGGCAGATCGCCGCGATCATGGCGTCGATGACGAGGATCGGTCGCCCCTTGCTCTCACGCAACGCGACGATCCGGCCATAGGCGAATGCGGCATTCAGATCGAACTCCAGCAGGCGTCCTGAATACTCCGCAACCAACTGGTTCAGCCGCGAAGAATATTTGGCAGAGTTGGACCTCAGAAGCGTGCGATTTGCTCCCATCGCAAGTTCAGCGATCGTTGGTGTCGCCAGATAAAGTGACGTTTCGTCTTGACCGTTGAGCCACGCCATCGCCAGTTCGTCCGGCGACGGCCGTCCGGGCTCTGAAACGATGTTGGTATCGAGAACAATCATTCCGGGTCTGGGATCGGCCGGCCGAAATCACCACGCCTCACCTGATCGAGATTGCGTTGAAACTCGTCGGCTTCTTCGTTGCTCTCGAAAGCTCCTGCGAAAATGGCGCGAAGTCGCTCACCGGCCGGGGCCGCTTTAGCAACCGCGTCTCGGTTACCCACAGCCACGATGCCAGCGCGGAGCGCTTCGCGTGCGGTATCGGACAGGCTTTGCCCTCGCTTTCGGGCCAAGGACTCGATATCCGCCCGCAACGCGTCGGAAATATTCCTGATCAGCAGGTCGCCC
The DNA here is from genome assembly GCF_056401815.1 of Aminobacter sp. P4_D5. Lineage (NCBI taxonomy): Bacteria > Pseudomonadati > Pseudomonadota > Alphaproteobacteria > Hyphomicrobiales > Phyllobacteriaceae > Aminobacter > Aminobacter sp. P4_D5. The sequence goes on from NZ_JBFUIP010000065.1 coordinate 30,151, forward strand.
ATATGCGCCTCCATCGGTTGATATCAATGATATCAGACCGTGGCGCTGCCGGCAAATGGGGTAGAATCACCCCACCATGCGGCTCGGCGGGCGGTCCTTGGCGAGCTTCTTGAACTTCTTCATCACCATGTCGCGCTTGAGCTTGGAGATGTAGTCGATAAACAGCACGCCGTTCAAATGGTCGATCTCGTGCTGCAGGCAGGTGGCGAGCAGGCCGTCGGCCTCGACTTCCTGCTGCTTGCCATGTTCGTCGAGATACTTCACCCGCACCGTCGCCGGACGCTCGACTTCGGCGTAGTAGTCGGGGATGGACAGGCAGCCTTCCTCGTAGATCGCGCGGTCATCGCTGCTCGTCACGATCTCGGGATTGATGACGATGCGCGGTGCTGGCTCCTCGCCTTCCTTGGCAAGGTCGATCACCAGCATGCGGATCGGTTCGCCGACCTGGATCGCGGCCAAGCCTATGCCCGGCGCGTCATACATGGTGTCGAGCATGTCGCGCGCGAAGTTGCGCACGCCGTCGTCGATGCGTTCGATCGGCTTGGATTGTTCGCGCAGGAGCGGATCGGGAAGGAGGATGAGCTGCTTGATCGTCATGCGCTTCAACTAAGATGTCGGAATAAAACCGTCAACTGGTCTGAAATGGAGATGTTCCTGTTTTGATCTGCCCAAGCGGGACGAATCGGCTATGGTGCCAGCGATGAACGAGCTTTCCAGCATTCTGTCCGCCCCGATCGCCCAGCTTGGCGCGACAATCATCACGCTCGGCCAGGCACTCGGCTTTGGCGCGTTGCTGTTCGTTGTCCTGCTCGCCGTGCTGATGATCGCCCTGTGGCGCTCGGCCAAGGCACGCGCGGTCGCCGCCGCAGAGGCCGCCGATCATGCCCGCGACGCCGAGGCCCGCATGGCCGGCATCCTGCGAGCCCAGGCCGAGATGCAGGGACGTCTCGGTACGGTCGCCGACATCTTCGGTGCGCGCCAGGCGGAGTTGACCCAATCGCTCGGCCAGCGCCTCGACGCGATGACCGGCCGCATCGGCCAAACCATGGTCGAGCAGACCAAGTCGACGCATGACAGCCTGGCCAAGCTGCAGGAGCGGCTGGCCGTCATCGACACTGCCCAGGGCAACATCCAGTCGCTCGCCGGCCAGGTCGTGCAGTTGCAGGCGATCCTGTCCAACAAGCAGACACGCGGCGCTTTCGGCCAGTCGCGCATGGAAACGATCGTCGCCGACGGCTTGCCGCTCGGCGCATACGAATTCCAGGCGACGCTGTCGAACAACAACCGGCCGGATTGCCTGGTCAAGATGCCGAACGGCGCGCCGGCGCTGGTCATCGACGCCAAGTTTCCGCTCGAGGCGTGGAACGCAATCCGCGCGGCAGCCGACGTCGAGGGTGCGGCAGAAGCACAGAAATATGCCGCCCAGGCCTTCCGGCGCGACCTCGAAGTGCACATCAAGGCAATCTCGGAGAAATACCTGATCGCGGGCGAGACGCAGGACACCGCCTTCATGTTCGTGCCGTCGGAATCGATCTTCGCCGAGATCCACGAGAATTTCGAATCGCTGGTGCACCGCGCTCACCGCGCCCGAATCGTCATCGTCTCGCCGTCGCTCCTGATGCTGTCGATCCAGGTCATCCAGGCGATCCTCAAGGA
>NZ_JBFUIP010000066.1:0-30342 GCF_056401815.1 Aminobacter sp. P4_D5
CCCCAAGCCGTCCTATCTGTTTGCGCTGGTCGCCGGCGACCTTGGCTCTATCAAGGACCGTTTCGTCACCGCCTCGGGCCGCTCGGTCGAGCTCGGCATCTATGTCGAGCATGGCAAGGAGAACCAGGCTGGCTATGCCATGGATTCATTGCGCCGCTCGATGAAATGGGACGAAGAGGTGTTCGGCTGCGAATACGATCTCGATGTCTTCAACATCGTTGCCGTGTCCGATTTCAACATGGGCGCGATGGAGAACAAGGGCCTCAACATCTTCAACGACAAGTATGTGCTTGCCGACGAGGAGACCGCGACCGACGCCGATTTCGCCAATATCGAGGCGATCATCGCGCATGAATATTTCCACAATTGGACAGGCAACAGAATCACTTGCCGCGACTGGTTCCAGCTTTGCCTGAAGGAAGGGCTGACCGTTTTCCGCGACCACGAATTCTCCGCCGACCAGCGCTCGCGGCCGGTCAAGCGCATCGCCGAGGTGCGTACGCTGCGCGCGCACCAGTTCCCCGAAGACCAGGGTCCGCTCGCCCATCCGGTCCGTCCGCGGCGCTATCGCGAGATCAACAACTTCTACACCGCGACCGTCTACGAAAAGGGCTCCGAGGTGGTGCGGATGATCCGCACCGTGCTGGGTGCGGAGCTGTTTCGCCAGGGCATGGACCTCTACTTCGAGCGTCATGATGGCGACGCCGCGACCATCGAGGATTTCCTGAAGGTGTTCGAGGATGTGTCGGGCCGCGACCTGTCACAGTTCGCGCTCTGGTATCACCAGGCCGGCACGCCGAACCTGAGCGTGACCACGGCGCACAACCCGGCAACCGCAGAGTTCACCATCGAGGTCGAGCAGTCGGTGCCGCCGACACCGTCGGAAAGCCGCAAGCGGCTGATGCATATTCCGCTCGCCTTCGGGCTTGTAGGTTCAGACGGCAAGGACATGGCCTTCGACGCGGCCGAGGGTGCGGCGGTCGAAAACGGCGTCATCCATGTCCGCAAGCGCAAGCATGTGGTGACGTTTTCGGGCGTTTCCGAACGCCCGGTGCTGTCGCTCAATCGCGGCTTCTCGGCGCCGATCACGCTCAGCATCGAGCAACGGCCGGAAGACCAGATCTTCCTCGCCTCGCATGACAGCGATGCGTTCTCGCGCTGGCAGGCATTCAACACGCTTCTGACCGACGCAACCATCGGCGCGTTCAAGAACATCCTTGGCGGCAAGCAGCCGCAGTTCGCAGGCGCGCTGACCGCGCTCGCCGGCCGCATCGCTGGCGACGACGCGCTGGAGCATGCCTTCCGGGCGCTGGCGCTGACCTTGCCGGGTGAAGCCGATATCGCGCGCGATATCGGCAAGAACATCGATCCCGACGCGATCTTTGCCGGACGCGAGGCGCTGGCCAGGAAGATCGCGGAGAGCAATAGCGGAGTCTTTTCGCAGCTTCACGGGGATTTGCGCATGTCGGGCGGCTTCTCGCCGGACGCTGCAAGTGCTGGCCGGCGCGCCTTGCGCAATATCCTGCTGGATTACCTCGCCATCCTGCCGGGCGGCGCGGCTCTCGCTTCCGAGCATTTCGCTGCCGCAACCAACATGACCGACCGTGCCGCAGCGCTTGCGGTGCTGGCGCATCGCCATGCCGGCTCGGCGGAAGCCAGGGCAGCGCTTACCGAATTCGACAAGCGCTACCGCAGCGACCCGCTGGTCATGGACAAATGGTTCATGATCCAGGCGACCGCGCCGGGCGCAGGAGCGGTCGAGGCGGTGAAAGCGCTGGTCGAGCACCCGGCCTTCTCGATCGCCAACCCCAATCGGGTGCGCTCGCTGATCGGCGGCTTCGCCAGCGCCAACCAGACCGGTTTCCACCGCGCCGACGGGGTGGGCTACACCTTCTTTGCCGAAACTGTGCTGACGGTCGAAAAGCGCAATCCGCAGGTCGCCGCACGCCTCGCCACTGCGCTACGGTCGTGGCGTTCGCTCGAACCGAACCGCCAGGCCAAGGCGCGCGCCGCACTGCTGTCGATCCAGGCCAAGGAAGGGCTGTCGGCGGATCTGCGCGACATCATCGAGCGCACGCTGGCCTGATCCAGAGCATGGAGGAATTCAGGCGAGGCCGACCTGACCTGAATTCTGTCATGTTCCAGAATGCGGCGGCTTTTCCGGGAGCCGCCGTTTGGCAAGCGCGATATGCGCATCCAATTCAGCAGCCTTTTAGCCGAATTTTAATCTTTTTCGCCCGCGCCACTGGACAAGGCGAATCAGCTTTGATTCTTTAGTGACGATTCGGAAGTACGGCGTATGCCGGATCAGCTACCAGGAAACGGGATTTGGGGAGCCATTTATGGCAAAGGCGGACGCGTGGGGCGCGCCCGATGAGACTGCTTTTGGCCGTCGCAGGCAAGCGCGTGGCGCTGGCTTGTCGGGCAATGCACGTCTTATCGCCGAGCCCGCCTACCGTCGGCTCCTTGCCGCCGAGCCCTTGCTCCGCCGCTCGATACCGACGCTGATCGTCATCTTCCTGATCGTCGTTGCCGGCACACGTGTCCTGTCGATGATGGCCTTGCGCGACGACGTCGAACGCAACGCCAAGGCGATCCTGGCGCTCTCAGCCGGCGAATTGGTCAACTCGCTGATGGTGGGTGCTACGGCCGACGTACCGCTCGCCGCCGCAAGCCAGGACCTGCTCGAACGCACCAGCCAGCAAGGCACGCTAAGCCGCAGCCACGTCATTGCGCTGACCGACCAGAACTTCCGCGTCATTGCGGTGAGCCCGCGGTCGACTGGTTGGCAAGGCCAGGCCCTCGACGCCATCGTCTCAGGCGGGCAACCGCTGTTCATGTTCGGTGACCGCGCCGGTGTGATGGAAGTTCGCATCGGTGGCCAGGACTGGCTGGCGGCAGTGAGCCTCGCCGACGGCAAGCGCGCAGCCGCTGCCGCCCTTGTCCCGCAAGAAGCGGTCTTCGCCGAATGGCGCAAGACGGTGTCGCTCAACGTCGCGCTGTTTGTGATGACAGCCGGCATCCTGATCCTCATCCTCTACGCCTATTTCAGCCAGGCGGCGCGCGCCCAGGCCGCCGATGGCATCTATCTCGAAGCGCATGAACGCATCGACCTCGCCCTTGTGCGCGGCAAATGCGGCCTGTGGGACTGGGACATGGTGCGCGGCAAGATGTACTGGTCGGGCTCGATGTATCAGCTGCTCGGCTATGAGGCCTGCGAGGCCATGCTGTCATTCGGCGAAGTGGCACGCATCATCCACCCCGAAGACGGCGACCTGTTCGAGCTCGCCAACCAGGTGGTGGCGCGCGAAGTCGACCATATCGACCGCGTGTTCCGCATGCGCCATGCCGATGGCCGCTGGGTGTGGATGCGCGCCCGCGCCCAGGTTATCGATCCCGAGGCGCCCGAAATCCAGATGACGGGCATTGCCGTCGACATTACCGAGCAGCGCCACCTCGCCTTGCGCTCGGAGGCTGCCGACCAGCGGCTGCGGGCGGCAATCGAAAACATCACCGAGTCCTTCGTGCTTTGGGATGCCAACGGCCGGCTGGTGATGTGCAATTCCAAGTATCAGCACGACAACGGCCTGAACGACCGCGACGTGCTGCCGGGCACAGCGCGTCAAGACCTCGAAGAGCGCATGGTCGCCTTCGCTTCGGAGCGGCGGCTGGCCAGCGCCAATGGCCCCCGCGCGGGTGCGACCTATGAACGCCAGCTGGCCGACGGGCGCTGGCTGCAGGTCAACGAACTGACCACGCGCGATGGCGGCCTAGTGTCGGTCGGGTCCGACATCACCCAGATCAAGCAGCACCAGGACAAGCTGATGGAAAGCGAACGGCGCTTGATGGCGACGATCCACGATCTCAGCCTGGCGCGGCGCTCGGAAGAAGAGCGTTCGCACGAACTGGTCGAGCTCAACCGCAAATACATGAAGGAAACCGAGCGCGCCGAGGCGGCCAACCGCGCCAAGTCGGAATTCCTCGCCAACATGTCGCATGAGCTTCGTACCCCGCTCAATGCGGTCATCGGCTTTTCGGAGCTGATGGAAGGGCGCCTGTTCGGACCGATGGGTTCGCCGCGCTACGAGGAATATGCCCGCGACATCAATTCCAGCGGCAAGTATCTTCTGGGCGTCATCAACGACATTCTCGACATGTCGAAGATCGAGGCTGGCCAGTTTTCGATGGACCGCGAGGAGATCGATCTTTGCCCGCTGATCCGCGAGACTGTTCGGGTGGTTTCGCTACAGGCTGCGCAAAAGTCGATCACCGTGGAGACGCAGATCGCCGATTCCATGACGCTGTTCGCCGACCGCCGGGCGGTCAAGCAGATCGTCATCAACCTTTTGTCGAACGCGGTGAAGTTCACCGGCGAGGGCGGACGCATTTCGGTCCGGGCGCGCAATGCTTCGGGCGCACTGACGCTCAGCATAGAAGACAATGGCTGCGGCATCCCGAAACATGCGCTGGGCAAGCTCGGCCGCCCGTTCGAGCAGGTGCAGAACCAATTCTCGAAAAACCACGCCGGCTCGGGCCTGGGCCTCGCCATCTCGCGCTCGCTGGCCGAGCTGCATGGCGGTGCGCTGAAGATCAGGTCGACCGAGGGCGTCGGCACGATCGTGTCGGTGCGTATCCCGGTGCGCCGCGTCGAACGCATGGCCAAGGCCGCCTGACAGCAGCGGCTTTGCGTTCAGCCACAGCTTGAATGGGGCGCTTGCCTTCTCGGGAATTTTTCCCCGAGAAGGCCGACTGGTGCCCTTCTTACTTCATGTCACCGCCGTCACGACCGCCGTGGCGGCCCTGACCGTTGTGACGCGGCAGCTCGTCCTTGGAGATCTTGCCGTCATCGTTGCGGTCCATCAGCGCAAACATCTTCTTTTCGCGCGCCTGGATGGCGTCGGTGGTCAAGGTGCCGTCGCTGTTGGCCGCGTAGCGCGACATGATGCGCTTGGCCATCTCTTCGAAGCGCGCCTTCTCCAGTGCCGCCGCAAGCTGCTCCACCGTGACCTTGCCGCCATTGTCGGCGACGATCTTCTTGATCTGGGTGTCCATGGCGGCAGAAAACTGGTCGAAGGTCAGGCTGCCGCCGGCATCCTTCATCGCCTTCTGGAGCCGCATCTTGCCCGGCCCTCGCATGCCATCGCCGTCATCTTGCTGAGCGTAGGCAGTGCCGGCAACACCGGCCAGGGCGATGAAGGCCAGCGCGAGTGTGGTGGACGTTTTCATGGTACTTCTCCTGTTGCACCGTTTACCCCCGATGCAGTTGGAAACGAGCCCGGCTTCCCACCGCCGGCATCATCGTCTCCCACGAAGCAGACGGTCGAAATGCGTTCTGACCTTCTGCGACGTCTCGTGAAGGTGCGCCTCGAGCACGCCGAAATCGGGCAGGTCGGTTGCCGCAAGCAGCAAGTCCGACAGTCCCGGCGGAACATCGTTCCGCTCGAACGCACCGGTGAGGCACAGCCTCGTCATCTGTGTGATTGCCAAATAGAGCGCATAGGCATCGACCAGGTGCTGGCGAGTCTGCGCGTCGGCAAAGGCAGGCGCAAGCCTGTGGAGCGTGTCCGCCGTGCCCGTGGCATGGCCCTGCCCTTCGATCTTGCCAGTCAGCACCGCGACCTGTGCGATGAACTCCAGGTCGATCAAACCGCCTGGCACGAGCTTGATGTCCCACAGATCCTGCGGCGGCTTTTCGTCCTCGATCATTTGGCGCATGTCGCGCGCCTCGGCGACAACCTTGGCCGCATCGCACGGCAAAGCGATGATGGCGGCAACCTCGATTTCAACCTCATTGCACAATGAAGCATCGCCGGCGATCGGGCGGGCACGGGTCAGGGCCATATGCTCCCAGGTCCAGGCGTCCTCGCGCTGATACTTGCGGAAAGATGAGATGTGGGTCGCAACGGGCCCCTTGTTGCCAGATGGGCGCAGCCTGAGGTCGAGCTCGTAGAGCACACCTTCGGCAGTTGGCGCGGAAACAGCCGCGATCAGACGCTGGGTCATGCGCGCGTAATAGTGCGAAGGGGCAAGCGGCCTTTCGCCGTCCGACTCATCGGCATGCTCGTCGTGGTCGTAGAGCAGGATCAGATCGACATCAGAGCCGGCGGTCAGTTCGCGGCTGCCGAGCTTGCCCATGCCAAGGATGGTCACACGCCCGCCAGCGACCTTGCCATGCCGCCGCGCGAACTCGGCCTCGACGGCTTCAAGGGCGGCCCCAACGGTCAGGTCGGCGAGGTCGGAAAATGCCTTTCCAGCGCGTGCGGAGTCGATCGCGCCGGCAAGCAGCCTGACACCGATGAGGAACTTCTGCTCAGAGGCAAAGATGCGCAGGCGGTCGAGCACTTCCTCGTAGAGCCGAGTGCTTTCGAGAAAAGCCGACAGGCGCGCGGCAAGATAGGCGCGGTCCGGCAGCTCGGACAGCAATGCCGGATCGAGCAGGCCGTCGAAGACATGCGGGCGGCGCGTGATGATCCCGGCAAGGCGCGGTGCCGCGCCCATGATGGTGGCCAGAAGCTTGAGCAGCGCTGGATTGGACTGGAGCAGCGAAAACAACTGGATGCCGGCGGGAAGGCCGGCGAGGAACTCATCGAAGCGCATCAGCGCCTCATCGGCGCGGCGGGTCTTGCCGAAAGCTTCGAGCAGTGCCGGCGTGAGTTCGGTCAGGCGCTCGCGCGCTTCGGCCGACTGGGTGGCGCGGTAGCGGCCGAAATGCCAGCTGCGGATGACGCGGCAAATGTCGGACGGACGCTGGAAGCCGAGCTGGCGCAGCGTGTGCAACGTATCAGGGTCGTCGACATCGCCGGTGAAGACGAGATTGCCGACGCCGGACGAGAGCTCGGGCGCTGCCTCAAATAGCGCCGCATAGTGCCGCTCTACCTCCTGCAGCGACGCCCGGAAGGCCTTCGAAAAGGCTTCGGCGTCGGTGAAGGCAAGCATGTGGGCGATGCGGGCCAGGCCCTCGTCATCTTCCGGCAAGGTGTGCGTCTGCTCATCGGCGACCATCTGGATGGCGTGCTCAACCCGGCGCAGGAACCAGTATTGCCGCTCAAGCGCGTCGCGGGCCTCCATCGTGATCCAGCCGCGCACCGCAAGCTGGTCGAGCATCGGCACCGTGGCGCGGCCACGCAGTTCGGGGAAGCGACCGCCGGCGATGAGTTGCTGGGTCTGGACGAAAAACTCGATCTCGCGGATGCCGCCACGCCCGAGCTTGACGTTGTGGCCTTTGACCGCGACTTCGCCATGGCCCTTGTGGGCATGGATCTGGCGCTTGATCGAATGCACGTCGGCGATGGCCGCATAGTCCATGTACTTGCGCCAGACATAGGGCTGCAGCTCTTTCAGGAAGGCCTCGCCGGCAGCGATGTCTCCGGCGACAGGACGCGCCTTGATCATCGCTGCGCGTTCCCAGTTCTGGCCGCGGCTCTCGTAATAATGCAGCGCGGCGTGGATCGAGATCGCCAGCGGCGTCGAGCCCGGATCTGGACGCAGGCGCAGATCGGTGCGGAAGACGTAGCCGTGCTCGGTGCGGTCCTGCATGATGCGGACCAGCCGCCGGGTCAGGCGCGCGAACAGCTCGGTCGCTTCGTACGGATCAACGATCGCCGGTGCCTCGGGATCGAAGAAGACGACGAGATCGATGTCGGAGGAAAAATTCAGCTCATGGGCGCCGAGCTTGCCCATGCCGAGCAGGATCCAGCCGGAGCCAATTGTCGGGTTTTCGGGATCGGGCAGCTTGAGCTTGCCCTGTCCATGCGCGTCGCTGAGCAGGAAGTTCACTGCAGCGCTGGTGCACAGATCGGCCAAATCGCTCAACCGGCGCACGCTGAGCTCGGCGTCGGCCTCGCCTGCGAGATCAGCGAGTGCAATGAGAAAATGCGCCTCGCCCTTCAGCCGGCGCAGTTGCATCATCAAGGTGGCCTCAGTCATGCCAGCCTCGCGCGGGATGGCCGCAATCGCCTCGCCGATCGCCTGAAGCCGTTCCGTAACGCTCTGGTCGAACAGCCGATCAAGCATCTCCGGCTGCCGGCGAGCGCTGGCCCGCATGAATTCGGAAAGATCAAAAACCGCGGCCAGGAAATCCTGAGCAGATCCGTCGGCTTTCAGGAAAGCAGCGAGCCTATCGAACCCCTCCTCCTTGGCGACGCTCGCCAACTCGAGCATCTCGCGCCGGGCGCGCTCCGGATCGAGCGGCGCGACACTGGCCACAGGCTCCAGCTGCCATTCGGTCGCTGATTTCCGTGCGGCCACGCTTTTCATCTATTCGTCCTTCGATCCGGGAAAGCTCATCAGGACCGATAATCCGGGATTGCCGGGCAAAAGATCAAGGCGGCCGTTGTGAAACTTCATCACGGCTTTGGCGAGACTGAGCCCAAGCCCGGAACCCGGCTGCGACCGGCTCTGTTCCAGCCTCACGAAACGCTCGGTGGCACGCATCCGATCACCTTCGTCGGGAATGCCAAGGCCATTGTCGGCGACCAGCAGGCGAACCTCGTCGCCCTCGCGTCGGAGCGTCACGCTGACGTGCGGCGCCTCAACCGAGCCGGCGGAATACTTGATGGCGTTGTCAACGACGTTGGACAATGCCTGGGCGATCAGTTCGCGATTGCCGCTGATCATGAACTCGCCGTCAATCGCAGCCTCAAGACCAACACCCAGTTCCTCGGCGACCGGCTCATAAAGCTCGACAACGTCGTGAACGACGGCGGCAAGGTCCACCTTGGCCAGGGATTCGGCGGAATAGCCGGCCTCCAGCCGCGAGATCATCAAGATGGCGTTGAAGGTGCGGATAAGCTGGTCGGACTCAGCGATCGTGCCTTCCAGCACCTCGCGGTAGTCGGCCCCCGTCTTCTTGCCCGACAGTGCCGCCTCGGCCCGGTTGCGCAGGCGCGTCAGCGGCGTCTTGAGGTCATGGGCGATGTTGTCGGAGACCTGTTTCAGCCCGTCATTGAGATGGGCGATACGGGCCAGCATGACATTGAGGTTTTCGGCGAGCCGGTCGAACTCATCACCCGCCCCTGTGACCGGCAGGCGGCCGCTCAGATCGCCGGCCATGATGCGCCGGCCGGCCTCCGAAACGCCATCGATGTGCTTGAGCGCGCGACGGCCAACGAAATACCAGATCAGCAGGCCGCCAAAGCCCATCATGCCAAGCGCGACCATCAGCGCCTTTTGTATCACTTCCCGGAACCGTTCCGGCTCGCCAAGATCGCGGCCGACCATCAGCAGCATCTGGTTGGGAAGCCGCAGCACCACCGCAATGGCGTTGTGTCGCTCCTCGGTCACCGCTTCCGACTCCGTTTTTTCGGCAACCGCCGGCGGACGCCTGCCAGCGACTTCACCGTAGCGTTCGTAAGAGAACGGCAGTTCTGTCCAGCCTTCACGCTGGAGCACGCCGGGCTGGATGCCCTGGACGTTGCCCGACAGGATCTGGCCGTTGGGGTCGGCAAGCAGATAGAGATTGGCGCCCGGCTGCCTGGCACGCTGTTCGACCACCCGCACGAGCGTGGGGATACCGCCGCGCTGGTAGGCGCGGGCAAGGCCGAGCACTTCTTCGTTGATGGTTTCCTGCGTCTGCATCATCAGCATGCGCGCCGACAGCGACGTCATGTAAAAGACCAGCAGGACGGCACAAAGAGCAAAAAGCAGCAGATAGAGCGCCGAGAGCCGCGCTGCTGTGGTTTTCATAATGGCCGGCAGTCTGAACGCCATCAACCTGCCTTGAGCATATAGCCAGCGCCGCGAATGGTGTGCAGGATCGGCGTTTCAAATCCCTTTTCGATCTTGCCGCGCAGCCGCGATATGTGGACGTCGATCACATTGGTCTGCGGATCGAAATGATAGTCCCAGACGTTTTCGAGCAGCATGGTGCGGGTGACCACCTGGCCGGCATGGCGCATCAGATATTCGAGCAGCCGGTACTCGCGCGGCTGCAGCGTGATTTCCTGGGAGCCGCGGCGCACCGTGTGGGACAGCCGGTCGAGTTCGAGATCGCCGACGCGATAGACCGTCTCGGATTCGCGGGCGGGCGCGCGCCTGTTGAGCACTTCGACCCGCGCGAGCAGTTCGGAGAAAGCATAAGGCTTGGTGAGATAGTCATCGCCGCCGGCGCGCAAGCCCGTCACACGGTCATCGACCTCGCCAAGCGCCGACAAGATCAGAACCGGTGTTGTGTTGCCTCGCGACCGCAGCCCGGCAATCACCGAAAGACCATCGCGCCTTGGCAGCATGCGGTCAACGACCATGACGTCGTATTCGGCAGCATCGGCAAGGGCGAAACCTGAATCGCCGTCGCCCGCGACATGGGCAGTATGGCCGGCTTCCGCGAAAGCCTTCTGCATATAGTCGGCCGCCTCGCGGTCATCTTCGATGACAAGAATCTTCATGCCATCGTTATACGCGATTTTGCCGGATATCAGAGGCGACATGTCGTTTCCTCCAAAGATTGAAGTGGCAGCGGGCGATGGGAGCCCGCTGCCACCGGGGCCGGAATCGAAGACTGACAAACTATCCGGCGCCGTCACTTTCCGTCGGGCGGCTCGGGGGTGATGAAACCGCCCGACAGGAGTGATCGGTCAGCCCTGATTGACAGGCAGGGCCACGAAGCGGTTGCTGTTTTCGCGGCTGATCTGGAAGAGGACGGCTTTGCGGCCCGCCTTTTCCGCCTGACTAAGCGCCTGTGTCACATCGGCAGGTGAAGTGACTTCGGCCGAATTCACGGCGGTGATGATGTCACCTGCCTGGATACCGCGATCGGCAGCGTCGCTAGAGGGGTCAACGTCCGTCACCACGAGGCCCTTGCCATCTTCCGAACGCGTGACCGTCAGACCGAGATCGGCAAGCGAGCTGGGTTCGCCGGGTGCCGAAGGCTGGTCCGCCGAGGCCTGCTTGTCCGAACCCGGAAGCGTGCCGAGGTCGACGTTGACGTTTTCCATCTTGCCGTTGCGCCAGACGGTGACGGCAACCGCCTTGCCAGGCGTGACAGCGCCGATCAGACGGGCGAGTTCCCTCGGAGAGGCGACCTCTTGCCCGTTGACCTGGGTGATGACGTCACCAGCGACTATACCCGCCTTCTTGGCCGGGCCGGTGTCCTGGGCGCTCGAAACGAGTGCACCCTTCTCGCCCTTGAGGCCGAGGGACTCCGCAATGTCGGAAGTGACAGGCTGGATTTCCACGCCGAGCCAACCACGCTGGACGCTGCCATTTTTCATCAGATCCTGAACCACCTGCTTGGCGGTAGAGGCTGGGATCGCAAAGGCGATACCGACGCTGCCACCCGACGGCGAGAAGATGGCGGTGTTGATGCCGACCACTTCGCCATTGAGGTTGAAGGCAGGACCACCTGAATTGCCGCGGTTCACCGCAGCGTCGATCTGCAGGAAGTCGTCATAAGGGCCAGCGCCGATATCACGGCCGCGCGCCGAAACGATGCCGGCGGTGACGGTACCGCCGAGCCCGAATGGATTGCCGACTGCAACGACCCAGTCGCCGACCCTGATCTTCGCGTCGTCAGCAAAGCTGACATAGGTGAACTTTGTGCTGGCATCGACCTTGAGCACGGCGAGGTCGGTGCGCGGATCAGTGCCGATCAGCTTGGCATCATATTCCTTGCCGTCGCTAGCGACGACGGAATAGGCAGTGCCATCGGCAACGACGTGGTTGTTGGTGACCAGATAGCCGTCGTCAGAGATGAAGAAGCCCGATCCTTGTGCGACAGGCCGCGGTTTCTGGCTGCCGTCGCGCTGGCCGAACTTCTGACGATTCTGGTTCTGGCCGTTGCCGTCCTGCCCGCGGAAGAAGCGCTTCAGCGGATGATTGTCCGGCAAATTGTCAAAACCCTGCTGGTTGGAAAACGGCGAAGAGCCGGTATCGGCAGCCGGGTCGATCCTCGCCTTGACCTGAACGCTCACAACTGCCGGCGAAACATGCTCGACAACGTCGGCGAAGCTCGGGACCTGCGGTGCATTGACGTTTACTGCGTCAGCATAAACTGGGAGGGTTCCACTGGTCACGGCGCCGAAACCAATCGCCCCTACAAGGGCAAGGGATGCGGCGGCGGCCAGGAGACGCTTGCGCGAACGCGAAAGGGAATTTGGGGCGGTGCTCATTGTCTCTGATCCTCATGAACGGGATGCATTGGTTCCGCATCCGATGGATCAAGAGATAGAGAGACTCACATTACGGCACCATTTCCGAGGGATGAAACTTTGGTAATGTTGAGCTTGCTCAGGCGTCCTTGCGCAGAATAGATTCGAGCGCTTCTTGCTCGTCCTTCGTCAAGGCATCCGGCTCCTGCCTGCGCCGCGAACGGGCCGACAGGAACACAAATGTGCCACCACCGAGCAGCAGCAGGACTGGCGTTCCCCAGAGCAAGGCGTTGCGCAGGTTGAAGCGCGGCTTCAACAGCACGAACTCGCCGTAGCGGGAGACGATGTAGTCCATCACCTGCTCGTCGCTGTCGCCAGTGACAAGCCGCTCGCGCAGCAGCACGCGCAGGTCGGCGGCCAGTTCGGCGTCTGATTCGTCAATGGACTGGTTCTGGCAGACCATGCAACGCAGCTCTTCAGACAGCAGCCGCGCCCGGGCCTCAAGCTTCGGATCGGCGAGCATCTCGCTAGGCTTCACGGCAAGCGCCGTGCCCGCGAAGAGGAACGTGGCGAGGAACCCTGCGATTGCCGGCAGTTTCATCTTCATGAGGCGACCGGCACAGGTTTGGCTTGGCCGGACTTGCGTCGCGCCGGCGCACCGACGCGGAGACGACGATCCATCAGCGATATGAAACCGCCAAGCATCATTACCAACGAGCCGCCCCAGATCAAGGTGACCAACGGCTTCCACCAGACCCGCACGACCACCGAGCCATTGCCGGTTTCGTCGCCAAGCGAGACGTAGAGCTGGCTCAGCCAAATGGTCTTGATGCCAGCTTCGGTGGTCGGCATCTGGCGTACCGGATAGAAGCGCTTGGACGACACGATCTCAGCGAAAGGCTGGCCGTTGGCGCCAAGCAGCGAGAAACGGCCTTGGTCCTCGGTGAAGTTCGGCCCACGCATAGGCGTCAGTCCGTTGAACCGCAGATGGTGGCCGGAAATCTCCAGCACCTGCCCCGGCTTCATGACCAGGATCGCCTCTTTCTGGAACGACAACACCCCAACGATGCCAAGCAATGTCAGCCCAAGGCCAAGATGTGCCAGCGCCGTACCGAAAACCGAGCGCGGAAGGCCAAGGAAGCGGTGCAGCGCCACGTTCGGCGCGACGTTGCCGATGCCAGACTTCAGCGCGACGTCGGTCAATGCGCCAAGCACGAGCCAGGTCGCAAGGCCGGCACCAAGGGCAGCGAACACCGATGCGCCATCGATGAACAGGAAGGTGACCAGGACAACCGCAAGTGCGGCGCCAAAGGCGAACATGAGTCGCTGGGCGACGGCAGCGACATCGCCACGCTTCCAGGCAAGCAGCGGTCCGAACGGCACGACCGCCAGAAGCGGTATCATCAGCGGGCCGAAGGTCAGGTTGAAGAACGGCTCGCCGACCGAAATCTTGTCGCCGAACAGGGCCTCGACCACCAGCGGATAAAGCGTTCCGATCAGCACTGTCGCAGTCGCGGTGGTCAGGAACAGGTTATTGAGCACCAGCGCGCCTTCGCGCGAGATCGGATGGAAGATGCCTCCCACCGTCAGCGTCGACGCGCGCAGTGCAAACAGCGCCAGCGAACCGCCGATGAACAGCGTGAGAATGCACAGGATAAAGACACCGCGGCTCGGGTCACTGGCAAAGGCATGCACCGAGGTCAACACACCCGAGCGGACAAGGAAGGTGCCCAGCAACGACAGCGAGAACGTCAGGATGGCAAGCAGCAGCGTCCAGATCTTCAGCGCCGAGCGCTTTTCCATGACGATAGCCGAGTGCAGAAGTGCGGTGCCGGCAAGCCAAGGCATGAAGGAGGCGTTTTCGACCGGATCCCAGAACCAGAAGCCGCCCCAGCCGAGCTCGTAATAGGCCCAGTAGGAACCCATGGCGATACCGCCGGTCAAAAACACCCAGGCAGCAAGCGTCCATGGGCGTACCCAGCGCGCCCAAGCGGCATCGATGCGGCCCTCGATCAGGGCTGCAACAGCAAACGAAAAACAGACCGAAAAGCCGACATAACCGAGATAAAGCAACGGCGGATGGACTGCGAGGCCAATGTCCTGAAGGATCGGATTGAGATCCTTGCCTTCGATCGGCGCCGGTACCAGGCGGGCAAACGGATTCGACGTGATCAGGATGAAGAGCAGGAAGGCCGTGCCGATCCAGCCCTGGACGGCAAGCACGTTTGCTCGAAGCGTCGCCGGAAGATTGGCGCCGAAGGCCGCGACCAATGCACCGAAGAAGCTGAGGATCAGGACCCACAGCAACATCGAGCCTTCGTGGTTGCCCCAGGTGCCGGTGAACTTGTAGATCATCGGCTGAAGGGAATGCGAGTTCTCCCAGACATTGACGAGCGAGAAGTCCGACTGGACATAGGCCATGGTCAGCACGGCAAAAGACAGGGCGATCATGGCAAATCCGGTGACTGTCACCGGCCCGCCAACCGCCATCAGCCTGGCGTCGCCCTTGTAGGCTCCGTAAAGCGGCACCAGCGACTGCACCAGCGACAGAGCGAGCGCCAGGATAAGCGCGAAGTGACCCATCTCGACCATGTCAGCGCCGTCCGACGTTCATTGCGTGGTTTCCTGCCAGACGCCCTTTGCCTTCAGGCTATCGGCGACTTCCCTGGGCATATAGTTCTCGTCATGTTTTGCCAGCACGCTATCGGCGACAAACTCACCGTCTGAGCCGAAGCTGCCCTCGGTGATCACGCCCTGCCCTTCCCGAAACAGATCGGGCAGGATGCCAGTGTAGCGCACTTTCACCGTTTTTTCGGAGTCGGTCACGCCGAATTCAACCTGGGTTCCCTGCCCGCGCACGATGGAGCCATTTTCGACGAGACCACCGAGCCGAATCCGCTGGCCCGGCTGCAAGGTCGCTGCCTGCAAATCCGCCGGCATGTAGAAATAGGAGGCTTTCTGGCCGAGCGCGTAAAAGGTCAGGGCCGTTGCCGCGCCCAAGAAGGCCAGCGCGCCCGCAATCACCGATAGCCGTTTTTGTTTACGGGTCATGCCTACTCCGTGACTTTCAGGCCAAGCGAGCCAGCCAGTTCGGAAAGCTTGCGGCCGTCTTCGCTGTCACGGCCAAGTGCGGTATAGGCGCGACCAAGCGCGTCCTGGGCCAGATCGGTCTTGCCGAGCACCTGATATGAACGCACCAGTCGCAGCCATCCTTCCGGATCGCGAGGGTTCTGGCGCAGCTTTTCGTCCAGCGTTGCGACCATGCCCTCGATCATCGTCGTGCGGTCGCCGGACGACATGGACGCAGCAGCGTCGATGTCGTCCTGCTTGGGTCCGGGACCGGCAACTGCCTCATCGGCCGGTGCGGTGCGACCTTCGGCCTGGGCGATCGCCTGTTCAGTTACTGGTCGCCATGGCGAGTCGGCCGGCAGGCCCACGGCCATCTGACGCCAGGCGGTGGCCGCCTCGGCAACCTTGCCTTCCTGGGCAAGCGCCAAGCCAAGGAAATAGCGCGCCTTGGGATTGGCTGGCTCGAATTTGAGCGCGGCTTCGAAGGCCATTCGCGCGTCCGCAGTAACGATTCCGCCCGAGGAACCGGCAATCGCCTCGCCAAGGCCAGCTTCGCGGGCAGCTGTCGAGCCTTCGATACGGATGGCGTTGCGATAGGCTGTGACCGCGTCATCGGCCCGGCCCATCCTGAGATAGACGGGTGCCAGCACATCCCAGCCGCGTCCGTCCGACGGGTTCGCGACAAGATGCGCCTCGGCGCGGGCGATCAATTCGTCAACGGAACTGTCCGCCGGCTTCTGCGAAAGGCGCGCGCTCAAAGGCTGCGACGGCACGTCCGGCGAGCCGATCGCGGTGTAAATGCTCCAGCTCAGCAACGGAACGGCGAGCACGGCGATGACGCCGACCAGCCGCGAGGAGAGCTGAGGTTCGTTCTTCGACTTCGGCGCCCCATCGGCATCAAGCTTGATGATGCGGCGTGCGATCTCGGCCCGCGCTTGTTCGGCGTCGGATGGAGCAATGAGCCCGCGCGCGGCGTCCCTGTCGACTTCGCCAAGCTGGTCGCGATAAACTTCAAGGTCGTGGCTGGCGTCGGCTTCGCCTTCGGCCTGCCGCGTCAACGGCAACAGAACCGCAAGGCTCGCACCAAGTGTCAGTACAGCAGCTATGACCCAGAACAACATGCTCACCTAAATAGCCAGCAGCCACCAAGCTGCCAACATCTTCGTCCTGCGGCTTATTGACGGTTCAGGATGTTTTGCCAAAGCAACAACGCGTGAGAACTTAGGTCAGCGGCGTCCAGCTGCCGTCAGCGTTGCGACAGGCCGTTCCGCGCGCGGTCAGTGGCGTTCCGGTGGTGAACACGGTCTGCGAGTATTGCCGGCAGTCCTGCGAGCCGACGCGATACGGCTGTGCTGCGACAACTTCGCCCGAGCGACCCTCGCCCTTCCAGGCAACCGTCTGCCCGCCCTGACCATATTCCAGCGCACGATACTCGGCTTCGAGCGCCTTGCGCCGGTCGCCGTCACTCAAGCCGCCGCCGATCGAGCCGCCAATCAGCCCACCATCCATGGCCGTGATGATACGCGTCGCGACCTTGCCGCTAGAGGCCGAGCTGTCTCCACCGCCGAGCGACGGAACAATCCCGCTGCCGCTACCCAAACCGGAGGTTGTGCAGCCGGAGCCAGCCAGCATTCCCGCAACCAGTGCCACCCTTAGTCTCATGCTCATCACCGGTCCCGAATTTGCGTCCGCTTACAAGGGCTTGGCGCCGCGTTAGATTGCATCTTTGGCCGAAATGGGGCCGATTCGGCCAGCCATTTCTACTGCACTCCGCGCAACTCTACGATGGCCTTCAGTCCCCCCATCGCCGATCGCTCCAATCGAAGCGTGCCGCCATACTCCTTGACCAGATCAGCGACGATGGCGAGGCCAAGGCCCGTACCTGGCTTGGTCTCGTCGAGACGCTTGCCACGCTGGAGCGCCTCGCGTGCCTTTTCCTCCGGAATTCCTGGCCCGTCATCTTCGATCAGGATCGAAAACCGTGGCGGCTCCTCGGCCACGGGCGCCGCTGTCTCGACCGAAACCTTGACGGCACTGTGCGCCCATTTCATTGCATTTTCGAGCAGGTTGCCGACAACTTCCTCGAGATCTTCGCGCTCGCCTGCGAACACAACCTCGGTCGCCGGCAGGTTCAGGGAGAAAGTTGCGCCACGCGAGAGCTTTTCCATCACCCGCACCATGCGCTGCAGCAGCGGCGCGACCGGCGTGCGATAGACAACGCTTTCCCGCTGCGCGGCAACCCGGGCCCGCTGAAGATAATGATCAATCTGCATTTGCATCGCGGCGGCATGGTCAGCAATGAGCTGCCCTTTGGGGCCGCCCAGAGCACGCCCCTCGTTGAGCATCACCGCAAGCGGTGTTTTCAGCGAATGCGCAAGATTGCCGACCTGGGTTCGCGACCGCTCGACGATACGGCGGTTGTTTTCGATCAGCGCATTGGTCTCATTTGCGAGCGGCTGGATCTCGGCAGGAAAACGTCCGGTGAGGCGCTGGGCGGTGCCCTCTCGGACCATGGCGAGCGCGTTGCGCACCCGCGTCAGCGGCTGCAGGCCAAGCAGGATCGCAATCGCGTTGATTGCGATCATGCCAAAGCCGAACAGCGACAAATAGGTGAACAAGCGCCATTCAAAGCCGGTGATCTCATCTTCGAGCTCGGTGCGATTGCCCATGACACGGAAGCGCCCGATGCGGTTTTGCGAATCCAGCACAAACTCGCTCTCGAAAACCTCAAGCTCCTCGCCGCCAATGCCCGCGACGCGGTAATGGCGCTGAAACTCGGCGTTGAATGGAACTTCATCGGCACTCGGCGAAGCGATCGGCTCGGTCATCGACGAGGAACGCAGCTGGCCGACAAGCCCCTTGGAAACCGGCTCGACAGACCAGTACCAGCCCGATTCCGGCTCGGAGAAGCGAAGGTCGCCGAGATCAGGGCCTCCGGTCAGCGTGCCGCTATCGGACACGCCGACAGAGCCAATGAGGTTGAAGAGATGCGCCGACAGCAGGCTGTCGAAGCCGCGTTCGCTGGTCTGGCGATAGAGCGAGCTGATGACGGTGAAGATCAAGGCGAATGCCAGGATCGCCCAGACCGTCGAAAAAGCGATAACGCGGAATGCCAGCGAGCGTGGGCCTAGACCCAGCACGTAGCGCTTCCAGCGACCCAGTCGTTTGCGAAGCTTTTCCGCCTTACGCCTCCGGCTCGCGCATGCGGTAGCCCATACCGCGGACGGTTTCGATCATGTCGATGCCCATCTTCTTGCGAAGGCGGCCGACAAACACTTCGATGGTGTTGGAATCCCTGTCGAAATCCTGGTCGTAGAGATGCTCGACCAGCTCGGTGCGGGAGACCACGTCGCCCATATGATGCATGAGATAGGCGAGCAGCCGGAACTCGTGCGACGTCAGCTTCAGCGGCACGCCATTGACGTCGGCCTTCGACGCCTTGGTGTCGAGCCTTACGGGGCCGCAAGAAAGCTCCGAGGAGGCGTGGCCGGCGGCGCGACGGATCAACGCCCTCACCCGAGCCAGAACTTCTTCGATATGGAACGGCTTGGTCACATAATCATCGGCGCCGGCGTCGATGCCGGCAACCTTGTCGCTCCAGCGGTCGCGCGCGGTCAGCATCAGAACCGGCATCTTGCGGCCTTCGCGGCGCCAGCGTTCGACAACGCTGATGCCGTCCATCTGCGGCAGACCTATATCGAGCACGATCGCGTCATATGGCTCGGTATCGCCGAGGAAATGCCCTTCTTCGCCGTCAAAGGCCTTGTCGACGACATAGCCGGCGTCGGTTAGCGCCTCGGAGATCTGGCGGTTCAGGTCCTTGTCATCTTCGACGACGAGTATGCGCATGCGTTTTTGCGACCAGTGGAAAGATGTCAGAGATATAGGCGATTCCGCCCTGACGGGAAATGCAGGCTAGCCTGCCGGCACAACGACCTCGACGCGGCGCGGCCGCTGGCCATCCTTGGCAGGAACCAGCACTACGATCACGCAGACAGACTGTCCGCCCTGATTGGACTCGGTTGCGCGGGCCAACGTGCCGCCCTGCTGGTCGGCTACCTGCTGGCCGATCGAGTAACAATCCGCGGCTGCCACGACAAATTCACCCGTCTCCGCTCTCGGCAATGGCGCGGCCTGCGCGGAAGCCGCAAACAGGCCTACCGCGCAGAGCGTGGTCGTGGCTGACCCGAATATGGAGCGAAGCGTTTTCATGCTGCGATTTCTAATACAGGAGTGCTGAACGTGGAATGAACGATGAATTCATGCAACTGGCGCCATTGCAAGCCTGCTAGCTTCCGCCGATGCGCTGTTTGGCCGAGACCCGGCCGAAGATCGCAATCAGCCCTGAAAGCGCAGTGATCGCCTGCAAAACCGTATCGGTCAACGCGGAATTGTCGACGCTGTCCACGGGCATGCCAGCGAGGCCCGCCAAGCCCAGCAACATGGTCACGACAGAGGCCCAGATGGTGCGCGAAAGATACCAAGGTTTCAGGTTCAACATGTTCTGATCCTTTCCAATGAAAGTCCTCGCCGCCTCAGGCCAACGCAATTCGGCGCGAGGCCGATATGCCCCAGCCGGAGGCAACGCTTAGCTGGCGAATGGTGATGTCGACTGCGGCCGGCGGCGCGCCGAAATCTGCCGCAATTTCAGCTGCCGGATAAATCCAGCCAGGTGTCGAAACCGTCATTGACCGCACGATGGGGCCGCCTGCGGAGGCTATGTCGATGCGATATTCTTCACGTTCCTCGCCGAGGGGAATATCGCTCGATTCCCAACTGTCGGCGTCGATGCGCCCGCGCCGGATCCATGAAAGCGACAGATCATTGCCCGCAGTCAGCTTCCCCCGGAAATGCACAGGAGAAAGTGGCAATAGCGCCCGCTTGCCACCGGTCTCCCGATGCGCCGAAAAGCTGGCACTGGAGAAATCGCCACCCAGCGGACCGACCCGCCAATTGAGCAGCAGCCCGACCTCGCCAGCCATCAGACCGGCGGGCACGACGGCAGCGTCGAGGACAACGAACGACGCGCCAATGACAGCACCGGCAGCAGCCGCGTCACCGGTGCCGAAGTGCCCGCGCAACAGGTTGCGCAGTCGCCAGAGCCCGGGCGCGGTCTCTTCGGCCATCTCGAACTGGAGCACCTCCCAGGCGCCGCCGGCAGATCGTACCGCCGCAAAGTTGGCGCCGTTGAGAAGCTGCAAACGACTGACGCTCGTCAGCTCGCCGCCATAAAGCTCAACTGTCAGCACGCCAGCGCGGTCAACCCTGCCTTCCCGGCCCGGCGAAAGCACTGCCGTCAGCCTGCCCATATCCGCCCGGCGGCCGACCGATCCCCGCAAGACAAAGCCGGTGTCCTCGGGCGAAACGAACAGCGCCTGACTTCTCCAGGGTTGCTGCGTCACCGCTACCTTGAATTGATCCTGCGGCAGCGCCGATCCGCCCGCCATCATCGGCAGATCGAGGAAGACTGCATGCGGCTGCCCAACCGCGATCGGCGGCAGCGGTTCCACATCGGGATTGGAAGAACTCCAAGGTGCCGGAACCACACGCGCAAGCTGGCGCGCGGTCACTTTGCGCACCAGTCCCTGCTCGATCTCCGTCACCAGGAATTCGGAGCGGCTGCCCGAGGCCGGCACCTTGACGATGCTACCGGGCCCGATGTCCGCGCGTGGCTCGGCAAGAGCGAAGCTCAGCCGTTCCCGCTCTTGCCAGGTCCTGCGCATCCAGTCTTCGGCCAGTGCGCTCGCCTGCCCCGCCTCCAGCATTCCAGGGAACGAAATCACGTGCTGCCGGCTTGTGGTCGGGGCAAACCTCGTACTCCTGGCCGACGCCGACTGGTAATCCGCGACGGGATCGCCATAGCTGATCAGAGCCTCCGCCGGCAAATCATGGTCGGGCGTGCGAACGGTCTCGACCACAGCACTTGCGCCGTCGAATGCCAGTTCAGTCAGTTCGATTGCCGCATCCTTCGATGCCGCCGCTTGCCTGAACACCAGCCCAGTCATCTCTTGACGGACCGACAGGCCGAACAGATCGACCAACGGTTCGAGTGCGGCCCTCGCCGAGGTCGGGTCGGAGATGACGTAACCGCTCACTGTGCCTTCGACACCGGCCACGTCAGCCGCAGGCAGATCGTGATCCGCTAGTATCTCGTTGATGAGATCGGACACATCGGGGCCGGCGAACCGACCATTCAGCCAGTGACCGCGGTACCAGGCATCGCCATCCGACCAGACCTTCGATTGCAATGGAAAAGCCGGATAGGGCCGCGCGTCCCACGCCCAGACATAGCTGCGCGCCACGTCGACCATGCGACCGCCATAGATCGGCGACAGCGGATTGTTTGCGGCATTGAAGCCAGCAGCAGCCGAATCCCAGTGTGAGGCATGGGCTTCCAGCAAGCGCCGCTGCGCGATATCCGACCGGCCGCCATTGGAAAAATGTGGAGCAGCACTTTCGGATGATTTGATATCAGGAAACATGTTGGGTTGGTTGGGCCCCTTGTCGACTGCAGGGCATCCGAGCTCTGTGAACCAGATCGGCTTGCTGCGCGGCACCCATGGAGTGGGCGACGCCGCCTCCACGCCGGCGGCCCGGTTGTAGTGCTGATTGGCCCACCAGCCGACAAGATCCTTGTAGCGAAACACCCAGGGCTTGCCATAGGCGCCGTCGGTGATCGGACTTCTCGACCGTGCCAGCCGTGCCGCGACGCTGGCATAATACCAGTCAAAGCCTTCGCCACCGGCGACTGCGGCGCCGAGGCCTCTGGGATCATAGGGCGAAGCAAATCCGTCCGGGTTGCCGCCCGCATAGTCCGCATCGCGCCAGTCCGACAGGGGCATGTAATTGTCGATGCCGATGGCATCGATCGCCGGGTGCGCCCAAAGCGCATCAAGATGGAAATAGGCATCTCCGCTGCCATCGCCCGGCTGGTAGCCGAAATACTCGCTCCAATCGGCGCCATAGGTGATACGGCAGACAGGACCAAGCACCGCGCGAACATCAGCCACCAAAGTGCAAAGCGTCTCGACGAACGGGAACGCATTGCCAGCATCACGCAAGGTGGTCAGGCCGCGCAGTTCGGTACCGACCAGGAAGGCATCGACACCACCGGCGGCCGCCGCCAAATGCGCATAGTGCAAGACGAAGCGCCGATAGCCCCAGTCGTCTGCGCTGCCCGCAAAACTGATGCTGTCTCCGACGGCGGCGAACTGGTTCCGCAGTGCCGAACCGCAGAAGGCGTCGACCTGGTTTCGCGCCGCGACCGTGCGGTCGGTCGTACCGGCAAGCGCCGGCGCTGGCATGCAGGTTATGCGCCCGCGCCAAGGATAGCTCGCCTGGCTGGCATTGCCATAGGGATCGGGCAGGCTGTTTGCCGCCGGAATATCCATCATGATGAATGGATAGAGCGTCACCTTCAGGCCACGCGCCTTGATCTCGGCAATCGCCTCCTTGACGCTCTTGTCGGACGGCGTGCCGCCATAGGCGGGGCCACCATCATGTGTCGAAACCAGCATGGCATTCGGCCGGGTTATGCCTGACACGCGCCAGGCGGCCGACAGGCCCGAGGTCGAGGCGTTGGTCACCGCCGGCCTCAGCCGGCATTGGCCGGCCCTCAGATCGTTGCCGAACCAGGTCACCACAAGCGCGACGTTCTCGAGATTCGGGCAGATCATCTGCAACTCGTCGAGCGATGCTGCGATGTCGGTACCGGCGTAGAGCACGTGACGATTGAGCGCCTCGGTGTCGCCGGGGCGCTTCTGCCGCGTGACCAGGCTCGTTGATAGCCCGTACTCGGTCGCGCCGGGGATCAGGGTGACAGCGCGGACACGCTTTCGCAGGTCGCCGATTGGCCGGATCACCTCGAACTGCATCTGTGGGATGCGGTTGCCGTACTCGCCAATATCGAGGTTTTCGACCACCGCATAGGCAACGCCGCGATAGGCCGGCGCATTGCCGACACCCTGTTTGGCCGCAATCAACGGATCGACGGCCTGGCCCTCGGTGCCGCGATGGATGCGCAGTTCGATCGTCTCGCGATCGATCTCGCGCCCGTCCGCCCAGACGCGCCTTATGCCGGCGATCTCACCTTCGCTCAGCGCAAAGGCGGCATTTCCATAATAGGCATATTCGGTCACTTTCGGGCCAAGCTTGCCCTGCCGCCGGGTCGAGCGCGTTTCCTTGAAGCGCGTCGCCCAGATCAACGTCCCGCCAACGCGTGCCGTGCCGTAGATCCTTGGCAGCGACGCACCCTCTTCGGCAGTGAAAGGCCGCGCGCCCGTAAGCCGTGGTCCCTCGATCCTTCTTGTGCCGTTGATCAGCGCCCGGTCGATGGCGTAGCCGGCCAGCGCACCGGCGGCGGTCCCGATCGTGCTGCCGATAGGGCCAAGCATGCCGCCGAGAAATGCCCCGGCAGCCTGCAGCAGAATGGTCGCCATCAACGGCCTCCGGAATCAGTTATGCTTCGGATTGGGAAAGGCAAAGGCAGTGGCGATGCGCCGCCGCCATTGCGGCACGAGCCGGGTCAGCGTCACGCCGTGATCCTGATAGGCATGCACGAAACAGTCCGGCTCGATCAGGATCGCGGCGTGTTTCGCCGGCAGATGCGGGCGCCAGCGAAACACGATGAGGTCGCCGGCGGCCATTGCTACAACGGGTTTCTCCAGCAAGTGTTTTCGCAGTCCATCGAGCAGCCGTTCCTGCTCCGTGGCTTCGGCCCAGTCAGGCGCGTAAGGCCCCGGATGCTCCAGCTCATGGCCGTAGATCTCGCGCCAGACCCCAAGCATCAATCCAAGGCAATCGCAGGCCACGCCCTTGCGGCTGCCCTGGTGACGGTAAGGCGTCCCGACCCACTCCCACGCCTCCGCCACTACGGACGCCGCAATATCTCCTTCACTCATGGCACGATCGGCCGGCCGTCAAAGACGCCGCCTTCCGTGACATAGGAATAACCGGCGTCGTTGCCCGGAAGGTGCGGAAAGCCACGAAAATTAAGGGCGTTGGCGAACTTCGCCTTGCAGGTTGCAAATGTCTTGTCGCATCCGGCGCGGACGGAAAACGTATCACCTGCCATGACCGTTGCCCCCGCGCGCGGGCCAATGATGAGTGTCACGCCGGATGCCTCCCGGCGATGGGCGACGATGCGTTCGCTGCGACCGCTCCTTGCTCCGGCGGTCCAGGTCAGCGTGCCATGCGTAAACCATCCCGACGTGAAGCCGCCGAGCCCCGACACGGTCAGCAGGTCGGGCTCGGCATGGGCCGTGACGGTTCCGCTGCCCGAGAACTGCGGCTGGTTCAGCATCACGCCGCACCTGGCATCGCCAAGCTCGGCGTCGCAAGCGCGATTGACGACGCGCCCCCTCGGCTGGTCGAGCGCATGCGTGGCACTTTCCAGCTCGGCCACAAAACGCTGGTCGCTGCGCGTGATCTTGCCAATGGTCGCGGTCCGCAACAGGGCAAACTGCCCAGGTGACATCCAGTTGACCAGAAAGGTTTCGACCTTGGCATTGTCATAGAGCCCGGCAGCGATATCCACATCGCGGATGCGTTCGGACGACAATGCGCCTTCGACGTCGACGGTATCGACCGCGAGGCCGAGCGAACTGCGCGCCTCGCTGGCGGCGAGGCCCGTTTCCGGCTCAAATGTCGTGCCATCAAGCGCCAGCGGGCGATCGTGGTCGCTAAAACCGCTCACCACGCCATCGGCGCGCGTCAGCCGCCAGCAATGGCACACGCTGGTTACGGGACGTCCGAGATGGTTCGTCAGTGCCGAAGACATCGTCACAGCAGCACCTCCACGAGGGGAATCGACGGGATCTGCCCGGCCTTGAAGGCCGTGAGGCTCAGGGACAGGCGTTCGACATCGAAGCGCACCGGCACATGGAATTCAAAACCCGCCGTCACCCCCAAGCCCATTGCCGGGATCGAACCAGCTGCGAAAACCACCTCGCCGGTAGCGCCATCGAATGAGAACGCCGACGCAGGCTGCGCTGCGCCGGCAATGGCGATCCTGAGACTCCCCGCAACCGGTTTGGAAATCAGGCGCTGGTAAGCGTCCGTGCCGGAACCATAAGATTTCACCAGGGCGAACCGCGCTTTAATGCCATCGCCCGTCCCCAATGTCTGATCCAGCATGTCGGGAGCTTGGCTCGGCCGGCATGACTTCATGTCGAACGGATCGCGGAACCTGAATGCGTGCAGCGAGCCGCGCCGTGCTTCGAAGAACGCCAGGACATCGTGAAGATCGTCGAGCGACTTCACGCCGGTTCCGGCCTCATAGTAATGGCGGGACTGGGAAAAGCGCAGGTTGCGTTTCTCCCGTCCCGAGGTCAGCGAAACGATTTCGTTGCGCCGCTCCGGCCCGCCCGTCGCGCCGAAGGACACGGCGAGCGGAAAGACCTCGTCATGGAAATTGGCCAGCCCCGACACAAGTCCTCCTCAAAATGTTCGCGTGCCGCGCGACACGGCGCGCGCCAGCATGCCAGTGATCTGCGCTTCGGATTTGCGGAATGACGCTGCGTCCTGTGCGGTCACGTTGAACACCACATTGACGGCGCCACCGCCGCCGGGAGCCGCAACGCCCAAGGCACCGTCAGCGCCACGGCGCAAGGGCAGGATCGCCTCGGCACCGGCCTCGCCCATCAGGCCGAGGTTCTTGCCGTTCGGAAAATAGGTTGGCGATGACACGACGCCGCCGGACGCGAACGGCACCACGCCGCCCGTCACCCCACCCTTGGCGAAAGGAAGCGCTTTCTGCAGGCCCTGCATCAAGCCCTGGAAGAGTGATCCGCCCAGCGACTGAAGCGGCTTGAGCCCTTGCCCTAGCGCCATGCCGGCGATGTTCATGCCCAGGCCTCTCAGCACGTCCTCGAGTTCGCGTCCGCCTACGGTCGCCAATTTCAGCGCGCTTGTAAGATGGGCGCCGAAACTATCGGCCCGCTTTTCCAGCGACTTCAGCGTCGAGACAAACGAGCTGTCGTCTGCTTCGATCTTGACGATCACACCATTAGCCAAATTGGTTCTCCGTCCGGTCGGGAAACATTTTCATCAGCTCAACGAGGTTCTCCTTGCCGGGCGCTCCGGTTCGGGCCACGCCGAGCACGCTCATCGCGCGCTCCAGCTCGCGCGGCGTCATTGCCCAAAAGTCCCTCGGCGATAGCCGCAACAGGCCGAATCCCATGGCCATCACGCTGTCCCAGGGGAATTCCGCGCCAGCACCTGCTGCGGCGACTAAGGGTTTTGGCCGTCCTCTGCCTTCGGCGTTGCACCGAAGGTCGTGGTCAACAGGTCGGCGACAATCGTGGCAAAACCTGTCACGCCGCCCTCCGTGCGCATGCAACCGACATCGTCGTCGGAGAGCTCATATCCAGCGCCGCGCAAACCAGCGCCAATGACACGGATCATGTCGGTCGCCGACAGGCGCCCACTCGAAAACCGCTCCACCAGTGCCGCAAGGTCGGCTGCGACATAGCTCGCTTCAAGCTCGGCCAGTGCCCCCAAAGTCAGGCACAGCCGGTGGCTCTTGCCATCCAGTTCGGCGGCAATCTCGCCGCGCCGCCTGTTCGCCGTCATGGCGTCACCGTGAAGCCGACGACGCCAGCGGATTCGAGCGCCACCTCGAAGGTCACCTCGCCATCGTGGTTGCCGGTATATTCCAGCGCGGTGATCTGGAATGGTCCATCGACGACCCCGAAGTCGGGCACGGCGAGCTGCCACCTCAGAATTTCGCCGCCAAAGAAGCAGCTGCGGATCCTGGCATCGGATTGCTGGTCCTTGAAGATGCCGGAGCCGCTCACCGACGCCCGTTGCACCCCGCTTCCGGCCAGAAGCTCGCGCCAGCGTCCCGCAGACTCCGCATCGGTGATGTCGACAGTCTCGCTGTTGAAGGCGATGCGCTTGGAGCGCAGGCCCGCAACCGTGACAAAGCTGCCCAGACCGTTGCTGTCGATCTTGAGCAGAAGGTCCTTGCCCTTCTGTGCGACCATGAATTGGCCTCCTGAAATGTCTTGAGAATGATGTTGCGGGCGATGCGCCTGTCAGGCAGCTTTTGGCTCGGTCACCGCGCGAAAGCGCAGCAGCCCGTGGTGCAGCGAAAGCCTGTCGTCGAAACATGCCTCGGAGAATTCGAGCCGCATGCTGACCAGATGCTGCGTCCCCAAGTTTAGGGTCGCATCGTCGAGCAGCGTACGCACGATCTCCATGATCTCGAGCGCCTCGCGCTTGCCTTGGGATTTTGACCAGACATGGACCGAAAACAGCTGTTCGGTGCCGCTCTCGGTGTCCGTGCTCCAGTCATAGACACTCGTTCGGCCGAACGTCAGGTAGGGAAAGACTACATTGGCCGGCGCCTGGTCGTGGATCTTCGGGCCGCCCAGAAGCGTCACCAGCGGCGCATTGCCGCGAAGTGCCGCAAACACCGCCTTCTGCAACTCAGCGGCCGGGGCGGTCATCGTCTCGCTCCCTCATCCTGCGCGGATTTACCTGCCTCGGCGGCGGCGCAGCTGACACCTCAGCAACGTCGCCACGGTAACCCTGTTCGACATCTTCCGCCAGTTCATGCGCCTTCCAGCGCAGCGCCCGCTTCAGCCCGTCGAGTGTCAACTTCATCGTCACATTCATGCGCCTTCCTCCCTTGTGCGACAAACGAGATAGCGCTGCGTTTCATCCGGATCGTGGACAGTAATGATGTCCAGCACACGCTGGTTCCGGCGCAGGCGCATCCCGCTTTTCAGCCCGGCCCGCCATCGCATGGTGACGCGATGCGTCGCCGTTTCAAGCGTCTGGTCGGCGCCAAACACACTTTGCGCCGACACCGGTTCGACCAAGGCAAACAGTGTCGCCAGTTCGACCCAGCTTTGTGTATGGCCGCCAAGGGCGTCCGGCGTCGTCACGCATTCTTCCAGCGCAAGTTCGCTGCGCAGCGCGCCAGGATCGATGAAGCTCATGCGCATCAGAGCCTCCGTGCGCGATAGCCGGAAAGCAGGCGATCATAACCACCGGGATAAGACACCGGCTGGTCCTCCGGACCGAAGCTCGTGCGAAACTCGTACCAATGCGCCACAAGCAGCAGCATCGCCCGCTTCAGCAGGTCGGGCACATCTGTGCCCGCCTCGCCAAAGCCGGCGCGAAAGTCGATCTCTACGCCGTTCATCGCGCGCAGCCGCCCCGGCGCGCTGTCGAAATGGATGCGTGCGGGTCGCGAAAGGGTATCCAGCTGGTAAGCAGCCGGATTGACGATAGACGCCGCACCCTCGCTGCCGAAAATCGTCGCCGAAAGCACCTGCCGCACCGGATGCCGCACCAGCATCACGAAATTGTCGGTCGGCCAGCAGTCGAGCACCAGCCGCCAGGTCTGGTCGATCAATGCCATGCCCGTCGTGCGCTCGACATCCTCGCGCGCGGCGCGGATCAGGCCGCTTAGCAGCCCGTCTTCGCTCGTATGGGTGATGCGCAGATGCGCCTTGGCATCGACCAGCGTCACGGGCTCCAACGCCGGCGCGCCGGTTCTGATCAGGGTCATTCATCACCTGTGTCTGGATGGAAAAGGAGCGGCCCCGGTGGGAGGAACCCCGGGGCCGCGACGGCACTGAGCGGCGAACGGGCGCGAGGCCCGTTCACGCCGGCTTACGCGGTGCCGTATTTGAGCAGCTTGATCGCGCTGAAGTCCTGGACCCCGCCGCCAACACGCTTGGTCGTGTAGAAAAGCACGTAGGGCTTGGCGGAATAGGGATCGCGCAGCACCCGCACGCCGGTGCGGTCAACGACGAGGTAGCCACGGCCGAAATCGCCGAAGGCGATCGGAGTCGCGTTGGGTGCTGCATCCGGCATGTCTTCGGCTTCGACTAGCGGGAAGCCCATCAGCATCGCGCGCTGGCCAGGTGCCGAAGGTGGCTGCCAGAGATAATTGCCGTCGGCGTCCTTGAGCTTGCGGATCGACGCCTGGGTCTTGCGGTTCATCACCCAGTTGGCGTTCTGCCGGTATCCGGCCTTCACCGTGTAGACGGTGTCGATCAAGATGTCCGATGGGCTCGATGCAGGCAATGCGCCCGAGACGCCAGTCACTACATAGCCGATGTCGCCCCAGGCCCAGCTCGCCTCGGCCACCTTGTTGTAGTCGAGGAAGCCCTTGGGCTTGTTGACGCCGTTGCCATTGACGAAGGCCGTGCCTTCCTGCTCGGCAAAGGCCGTCTCGACCTCGGAGGCGATCCACTGGTCGAGATCAACGATGCTGTCTTCGAGCAGCGAGGCCGTGGCCGCCGGCATGGCGTAGAGTTCCATCGTCGGAAACTGCAGCTCCGCCAGGACAGGCGTCGCAGTCTGCGGTCGCGTCGCCGTCTCCGCCACCCACCCGACGGCCGGGCCAGTGACGGTGAAAGGCTTTTTCAGCACGGCGGCTGACACCTGGCGCACCGAAGCGATCGAACGCAGCGGCGACAATGTCGACAGCCGGCGCCCGATTTCGGTTTCCGTCTCGCTCGGCACCAGATAGCCGCCGTCCTGACCGGAGCCATAAGACATGGCCTTGGTGTCGAGCGAGCGCAGCTGGCGGTCGTCGCCGCTGCGCATATAGGCGTCGAAGGCGTCCATGTGCTCGCTTGGCATCGAACGGCCGTCGCGTCCAAGTGCCGGCCGCAGCCGCTTCAGCGACAGGCCGTCGAGCGTTCTCTTCTGCTCGTCAAGCGCACGTGAGATGCGGTCGACCTTATCGGAGGTCACTACATCGGCGCCAAGCTTGCCTTCCAGCTGCGCCAGGCGTTCGTCGTTGCTGTCCTTGAAGGCTTCGAAGGTGGTCATGAACTCGCCGAAGGCATCCTTCAGGTCGAGTGTATCGCCAGCCGCTCCCTTTATTTCGGGTGCGCGCGGCGCGTGGGTCTCATTCATACGCTGCTTCCTTTTTGCTTGATCATGCGCGTGGCCTGCCTGATACGTTCGGCAAGGCCGCTCTCTGATCCCCATGCGGCGTCCCGCTTGCGCACGAGGCTGGCGAAACCCTCGGCGATGACCGCCCGGGCGTCGCTCCTGGTCAGCCCAGCGTCCCGCGTGAGCCAACCTTCGAATTGTCTGGTTGTCGGCAGTCGGCCGCGCCCCTTGACCGTGTCGATGCGCGCTTCAGGCAGCATCGGAAAGGTGACGATCGAGATTTCCCAGAGATCGGCCTCAAGGATGTGGCGCACCCCGCTTGCCTGCTCCT
>NZ_JBFUIP010000067.1:0-30321 GCF_056401815.1 Aminobacter sp. P4_D5
GATATAGCCCGGGCAGATGACATTGACGGTGATGCCCGCGCGCGCGCCCTCTTGAGCAAGCGCCTTGGTGAAGCCGATGTCGCCGGCCTTGGATGCCGAATAGTTGACTTGGCCGGCCTGGCCCTTCTGGCCGTTGATCGACGAGATGGTGACGACGCGGCCGAACTTGCGGTCGCGCATGCCGCTCCACAGCGGGTGGGTCATGTTGAAGACACCGTGCAGGTTGGTGTCTATGACCTCCTTCCATTGTTCGCGCGTCATCTTGTGGAACATCGAGTCGCGCGTGATGCCGGCATTGTTGACCAGCACCGCAACCGGGCCGAGGTCGGCCTCGACCTGTTTGATGCCGGCTTCGCAGGCGTCGTAGTCGGCGACCGACCATTTGTAGACCGGAATGCCCGTCTCGGCCTTGAACTTCTGCGCCGCTTCGTCATTGCCGGCATAGTTGGCGGCGACCGAATAGCCTGCGTTCTTCAGCGCGATCGAAATCGCAGCACCAATGCCGCGTGATCCGCCGGTGACGAGTGCAACCTTGCTCATGCGTTTCCCCTTTTCTGCTGCTTGATGGATTGCCCTTGCGACAGGCTTTTAGTGACAAAAAGGGCGGCACATTGGCCGCCTTTTTTTTTTCGATTTACATCGCCTCGACACACATCGCGACGCCCATGCCGCCGCCGATGCACAGGGTCGCTAGACCCTTTTTCGCACTGCGGCGCCGCATCTCGTAGACCAGCGTGTTGAAGACGCGCGCGCCAGAGGCGCCGACCGGATGACCGATGGCAATCGCCCCGCCATTGACGTTGACGATCGCCGGATCCCAGCCCATGTCCTTGTTGACCGCGCAGGCCTGCGCGGCAAAGGCCTCGTTAGCCTCGACGAGGTCGAGGTCGTTGACCGACCAGCCGGCCTTTTCGAGCGCCTTGCGCGAAGCCGGGATCGGGCCGGTGCCCATGATCTGCGGATCGACGCCTGCTGTTGCCCACGAAACGATGCGAACGAGCGGGGTGAGGCCGCGACGCGCGGCTTCGGCTTCGGTCATCAAAACGACAGCGGCAGCGCCGTCATTGATGCCCGAAGCGTTGCCGGCGGTGACAGTGCCTTCCTTGTCGAAGGCGGGTTTCAGCTTGGCAAGCGAGTCGAGCGTTGCGCCATGGCGGATATATTCGTCCTGGTCGACGATGGTGTCGCCCTTACGTCCCTTGATGGTGACGGAGACGATTTCGTCAGCGAAGCGGCCAGCCTTTTGCGCGGCTTCGGCCTTGTTTTGCGAAGCAACCGCGAACTGGTCCTGCTCGTCGCGGGTAAGCTGCCACTGGCGGGCGACGTTTTCGGCGGTGTTGCCCATGTGGTAGCCGTAAAAGGCGTCGGTCAGGCCGTCCTTGATCATCGTGTCGATCATCTTGAAGTCGCCCATCTTCACACCGCCACGCAGATGCTGGCAGTGCGGGGCCATCGACATCGATTCCTGGCCGCCGGCGACGATGATCTTGGCGTCGCCCATGGCGATCTGCTGCATGCCGATCGCGATGGTGCGCAGGCCCGAGCCGCAAAGCTGGTTGAGACCCCAGGCGGTCGCCTCCTGCGGAACACCGGCAGCCATCGCGGCCTGGCGGGCGGGGTTTTGTCCGGCACCAGCTGTGAGGATCTGGCCGAGGATGACCTCATCGACTTCCTTGGGATCGACGCCGGCGCGTGCCAGCACCTCCCGGACGGCGATAGCGCCCAGTTCATGTGCCGGCGTGTTGGCGAAGGCGCCATTGAAAGAGCCGACCGGCGTGCGGGCGGCGCTGGCGACGACGATGGAGGACGAGGCGGACATGTTTCTCTCCAGACTTCGTGAGACGAATGTTTGTTGCGCGTCGAAGACGTTGGCGCTCATGACTTTTCTTGCCCGTTCCAGGACCCGAGTCAAACCGGAAAATCGCCTGATGGCCGATGCTGCAGCCGCAGTGCAGCAATGCTGCGCAGCATTTTTTTGCCGACATCGCCCCAGCTTGCGTTCTTGCAGTGCACAAACCGCTTGGATTTGCGATTGCTTTGCGCTTATCCTCCTGACTGGCGAAATGTTACCGGCTGCTTACATGGCATTCCGGTCTTCCGGGGGAGGATGCTGATGGGTGCTAAAGATACGCCGATCGTAATCAAGAAATACGCCAACCGTCGGCTCTACAATACCGGCACGAGTACTTACGTCACGCTCGAGGACCTAGCCGAGATGGTCAAGAAGGGCGAAGAATTTACGGTGCAAGATGCCAAGACCGGCGAAGACATCACCCATCCGGTGCTGACCCAGATCATCTTCGAGCTGGAGAACAAGGACGGCCAGAACATGCTGCCGATCCCGTTCCTCAGACAGTTGATATCGTATTACGGCGATCAGATGCAGATGGTCGTGCCGAGCTTCCTCGAGCAGTCGATGCTCGCCTTCTCCAAAGAGCATGAGCGTTTCCGCGAGCAGATGAAGTCGGCCTTCGGCAAGGCGCCGATGGACATGATGAAGGGCGCAACCCCGATCAAGGCGCTGGAGGAACAGACACGCCGCAACATGGAGATGTTCCAGAACGCGATGCGCATGTTCACTCCCTTCCCGATGCCCGGGGCGGGCCCTGCACCCGCCGAGCCGGCCAAAAGCGACGCTTCGGAGAAACCAAACGAGCTCAAGGAGCTCAAGGAACAGCTCGCTGCGATGCAGCGGAAGATTGATTCTATGGGGTAAGCACCCGATCCGCCCTTTGGGCGGATCGAAACGTCCTGTAGACGTTTCGAAGGGTGCGAACGCCCTGAGCCAAAGCGAAGGGCCGGGCCGACGCCGGCCTTTTCAGCCTCCGCCCTCTCCCACCCGTTCAGGTAAGGCAGTTTCAACCGGATGCAGGGTTTTGCCCGGCATCCCAAGCGTGTTTGCTATGCGCGCGACAACAGGAGAACCAACCATGAGCGAACTGACTTTGGCCAAGGCCAACACTATCATCGCCACCGCACTTGCACTGGGTGCCGAAAAGACCTTCAAGCCGCTCGGCGTGGCGGTGCTTGACGCGGGCGGCCATCTGCTCGCTTTCCAGCGCCAGGACGGTTCGCCCTTCATCCGCGCCGAAGTCGCCTCCGGCAAGGCCTATGGCGCACTTGCCGTCGGCTCGAGCTCGCGCGCGCTTGGCGTTGCCGCCGTCGAGCGTCCGCATTTCTTCCAGGGGCTTTCGGCGGTATCGGGCGGCAAGATCGTGCCGGTGCCGGGCGGCGTGCTGATCCGCAACAAGAATGGCGACGTGCTCGGCGCGGTCGGCATTTCGGGCGATACGTCAGACAATGACGAGCTGGCTGCCATGGCCGGCATCGAAGCCGCCGGTTTCGTCGCGAAAGTCTAAGCCTTTGCGCATCCGGTGGATGCGCAAAGCTACTCGCGGTCGAACATGACGTCGCGGCTGGCGGAACGGAGCGAAACCGAAAAGCCAGCCAGAACGTCGATCAAAGCCACGACCATCAGCGTGAAGAAAACCGAGTGCGCGGCCCCGCGCACCAAAAGGAATTCGACCAGGAAAGCGACGAAGACGAAGGTCGACAACAGATGATCGACCACGGACGCGTTGCTGGTGCGCGTCGACTTCACGATTTCGACAAACAGCAGCAGCAAGGCGACGACGATCAACAGGTCGCCAAGCGTCAGCGCAAAGACGCCGCCCGACATCATGTTGAGCGACAGGATTTCAGTCGCCCACACGTCGCCCGCAGGTCCGCTGCCGAACAATCCTGCCAGGCCGATGTTGAACAGGATAAAGGGGACGATCAGCAGGGGAATGCCCGCGAGCATGGATTGGTCTCCGCGTTGCGCCGGCATCTTCTAACGCATCGATCCCAAGATCGGAATCGATTTTCGATAAGGCGCCATGCGCTGAATGGCAGCATCGCTGGCGCGTCCATGGACGCTCCGCCCCGGAATCAAAAGTCCAGGGGCCAAGTGCCCCCAGACACGAAAAAAGAAAGGACCGGCAGGCCGGTCCTTTCTCTATACGTTCGCTGAGGAGAAGCTACATAGCTTCCCTTGGAAAAGCTGCTTAGCTTTCCTTCGGCGTCAGAACCTGGCGACCGCGGTACATGCCGGTCTTCAGGTCGATGTGGTGCGGGCGGCGCATTTCGCCGGAATTCTTGTCCTCGACATAGGTCGGGGCCTTGAGCGCGTCGGCCGAGCGGCGCATACCGCGCTTGGACGGGGAGGTTTTTCGTTTAGGAACAGCCATGGATATACTCCACCAATCGGTCAAATGACCCTGTCCGCCCTCGTGAAAGGGCCGCATTCAGGGCCGGAAACTGAGAAAGTTGGCGAGCCTATACACGGCGAGAGGTAGCTTGACCAGCCCGAAGCGACTCTTTTTTCGGTCGCAGGGGAGTCAATCTAGTCCAGGCACTGCACATAGGCACCGGCCTTGCCGGCGCGCCGTTCGATGACCGAGGCGAGCCGCTTGAGCCCAGGCCCTGGCTTGGCCGGATTGCGCGCAGCCGGGTTGGGCAAGGAGACGGCGAGAAGTGCTGCCTGGCGCCCCGAAAGCTGGCTCGCCGGCTTGCCGAAATAGTGTTGGGAGGCCGCCTCGATGCCATAGATGTTGGGGCCCCATTCGGCGATGTTGAGATAGATCTCCATGATCCGCCGCTTGGGCATCAGCGCATCGAAATAGACCGCCAGCGGCAGCTCGACCACCTTGCGCAGGAAAGAACGGCCATTCCACAGATAGAGGTTCTTCACCGTCTGCATCGGAATGGTGGAGGCGCCGCGGGTCGGCTCGCCTTCCAGTGCGTCACTGATGACGCCCCTCAACTCGCCGAGGTCGACTCCCTTGTGGAAGCAGAACTGCCCGTCTTCTGACATGATGACGGAGTGCGCCATGACGGGTGCGATATCTTCGAGCGGCACCCATTGCCGGTCATAGCCCTGCAGGGTGACGAGGTCCTTGATCATCAGCGTCGAGATCGGACGAACAAAGGGCGGCAGGTACAGGATGGTCAGCACGACCGGCAGCGCTGCCATGGTCGCGGCAATCAGCGCACCAAGCCGCACCCAGCGGCGCAGGCCGCCACGCGAGAAGCTCCCGCGCCGTGCTGCTGCCATCTCCAGCCCTTCGGTTTCCGGCTCTATGATCGGTTCGGCCAACCCGTCCGCCCTTGTCTGTCAGCCTTTCGGCATAAAGGCGCTTGGCTTCTTGCGCAACGTCTGACTGTCGGCTACCGCTCGCCGCCATGACGATCGACAGCGATATCATGTTCGAAACCGCCCTTCGCATGCGCGCGGATGCCGTTGAGGCCGAGCTCAGGCAATTGCTCGGCGAACGCATCCTGCCGGGCGAGATCGCCCGTCCGGAGCATCTGATGGCAGCGATGCGCCATGGCGCGCTTAATGGCGGCAAGCGGCTCAGGCCATTTCTGGTGCTGGAGAGCGCGGCATTGTTCGACGCCGACAGCGAAGCGGCACTTCGCGTCGCCACAGCCCTCGAATGCGTGCACTGCTATTCGCTGATCCATGACGACCTGCCGGCSATGGACGACGATGACCTGCGTCGTGGCCAGCCCACCGTGCACAAGGCCTTCGACGAGGCGACAGCGATCCTGGCCGGTGACGGGCTTTTGACCCACGCCTTCGACATCATCGCCGACGAGGCGACCCCACTGCCGCCGGAGCGCAGGGCAGCCCTGGTGCTGGCGCTGGCACGCGCGGCCGGACCCGGCGGCATGGTCGGCGGCCAGGCGCTCGACCTCGACGCCGAACGCAACAAGCCCGACGAAGCCGGCATCATCCGCCTGCAGGCGATGAAGACCGGCGCGCTGATCCGCTTCGCCTGCGAGGCCGGGGCGATGCTCGCAGGCGCTTCCCCAGACGACCGCGAGCGGCTTGCCGAGTTCGGCTCGGCGATCGGCCTTGCGTTCCAGCTCGCCGACGACCTTCTCGACCTCACCGCCGACGCCGAAACAATGGGCAAGGCGACAGGCAAGGACGCTGCCGCTGGCAAGGCAACGCTGGTTTCACTGCATGGCGCCGAGTGGGCCCGCACCCAGCTTACAGGCCTGGTCGCCCAAGCCCACGACCTGCTCGAACCCTTCGGTGAGCGCGCAATCATGCTCAAGGCGGCCGCAAGTTTCGTCGCCGAACGCAATAGCTGATCCGGTGGCGGATCGACCGAAGCTGCCGTAGCAGGCAGTTTAGCGGCGTCAGAAACTCTTAATGTTAATAGTGTCTATTCCGGCTCTGTAAAATTGTGCGTATGTGTTTGGGGTTGCGCATGCCGGAGCACTCTTCCTTCATCGGCTCGATACGGATCAGATACCTGTCGGGTCTGTTGATCTTCGCGCTTTCTTCCATGGCCGTGATGGTTGCCTTCAGCCAGGGCAATTCCTACCGGCGCAATGTCGATACCATCGCGTCCGAGCTTTCGTCCTTTGCCCGCGACCTGCGCAACGCCACCAACTTCGCCGAAACCACGCCCACTGCCTGGCGCCCTGAAACCCAGGAGGCGCTCGCGATTGCGGGACGCAACCACGCGGCACGGCTGGAGGCCGGCATCGAGGCCCTGACCGACACGATCAATTCGGTGCGCCCGCAACTGTCGGAAAAGTCGCAGCGCGAACTCGACAGTGCCTCGGTCAACGGCGACCTGTTCTGGTCGGCGCGTGACATCGCCCGCAACCTGGGTGCGCTCGCCACGGCTCAATCGCCCGACGAATGGAGTTCTCGCGAAATCCGCAACCAGAACGACCTGTTCGCTCAGCCGATGCTGCTGCGCGCAAGCAGTGCAATGGAGAGCGAGCGCCGATACGCCGAGGCGCGTAGCGACCGGCTTTTGATGGCCGCCACCGCCTTGCTCGTGCTGGTGATCGGGGGTGTCGCCGTGTGGGTATTCCGCCCGATGGAACATGCCATCCGTCGCGCCTTTGCCGAAAGTTCAGAGTCGCTGTCCAAGGCCGAGGCTGCCGACCGCGCCAAGTCGGAATTCCTCGCCAATATGAGCCACGAAATCCGCACGCCGATGAACGGCGTGCTCGGCATGGCCGAGCTTTTGGCGCGAACCGACCTGACGCCGCGCCAGAAGACGTTTACCGACGTCATCGTGAAGTCGGGCAACGCGCTTTTGACCATCATCAACGACGTTCTCGATTTTTCCAAGATCAATGCCGGCCAGCTTACGCTCGACCCAGCACCCTTCCATCTCGGCGAGGCGGTGGAGGATGTCGCGACCCTGATCTCGGCGCGTGTTGCCGAAAAGAACCTCGAGCTCATCGTCCGCATCGATCCACGCCTTCCGAGCCATGTCGTTGGCGACGTCGGCCGCTTCCGCCAGATCATCACCAACATGCTCGGCAATGCGGTGAAGTTCACCGAACGCGGCCATGTGCTGGTCGATGTGACGGGAGAAATCATCGACGACGCCGTGGCCCTCAAGGTCCGCGTCGAAGACACCGGCATTGGCATCCCCGCAGACAAGCTACAGAACGTGTTCGAAAAATTCGCGCAGGTCGACGGCAGCTCGACCCGCCGCCACGAGGGCACCGGCCTCGGACTTGCCATCGCTGCCCGCCTCGTCGACTTGATGAGCGGCCATATCGGCGTCGAGAGCGAACTCGGCAAGGGCTCGGTGTTCTGGTTCACCGCCATGTTGCCGAAGTATGAAGCGCAGCAGACAAGCAGCGTTGTGCCGGTCGACGTCACCGGCGCGCGCGTGCTGGTCATCGACGACAACCCGGTCAACCGCGAGATCCTGCTCGAGCAGCTGAAAAGCTGGGGCTTCGACTGTGCCGCTGCCGAAAGCGGTGCCATCGGCCTCGCCTTCCTCGACCGCGCAGCTCAACTCGGCGCTAGTGTCGACTGCGTCATCCTCGATTACCAGATGCCAGGCATGAACGGCGCCGATGTCGCCAAGGCGATCGCCGCCGACAGCCGCATCTCGTCGATCCCCGTTGTGCTTCTGACCTCGGTCGACCAGGTCGATTTCTCCCGCATGGTGCTCGATTTCGGCATCTCGGCGCATCTGACCAAGCCGGCACGTTCGGCGGTGTTGCTCGGCACGGTCATAGCTGCGGTGCAAAAGGCCCGTTCGCAAGCCGGCCGGATGGAATTCGTCCGCGAGCCGATCCATCATTCGCCACCTGCCTTCACCATCATCCGCGGCCCGGTGCAAGCCCCACTCGCCCACCCCGAGCCAACGCCTTTGCACGGCGGTGGGCTCGACGTGCTGGTGGCCGAGGACAACGAGGTCAACCAACT
Organism: Aminobacter sp. P4_D5; assembly: GCF_056401815.1. Lineage (NCBI taxonomy): Bacteria > Pseudomonadati > Pseudomonadota > Alphaproteobacteria > Hyphomicrobiales > Phyllobacteriaceae > Aminobacter > Aminobacter sp. P4_D5. The sequence continues at coordinate 8,240 of NZ_JBFUIP010000067.1, forward strand.
CGTCTTCGCCCAGATCCTCTCCGGGCTCGGCCTCAGCCATCGTATCGCCGGCAACGGCCGCACGGCGGTGGAGATGTATCGCACCTTCAAGCCCAAGCTGATCTTGATGGACGTTTCGATGCCGGAGATGAACGGCTACGAGGCGACCCGCGCCATCCGCACTGAGGAAGCAGCCAATGGCAGCCGAACGCCGATCATCGGCGTCACCGCGCATGCACTCAAGGGCGACCGGGAGAAGTGCATAGATTCGGGCATGGACGACTATCTTCCCAAGCCGGTGTCGCCGGACAAGCTTGGCGCCAAGATAGGCACGTGGTTGAGCGAGAGCGCCGAGCTGGTTCAGTCGGCGTAAAGCTGCCCAAGATACCTATGACTTTCTTATTTCTTGGGGCGTTTGCCTCTCTCGAATACTGATGCTGGAGCTTTTACCTTCCTGACCGCGACCGGATGACGGCAATTTTGCCGCTCCGGCGCGAACAAAAGGAAGACTCCGATGCTTCGCACTCAGATGCCCGACAGGTTCGTCAGCGCGCAAACCGTCGAGACCGCGCGACGCGTGCCCGCAAACGACCACCGCCCGGTCAAAGGCCAGACCGAGCCCTTCATGTTTACGCGCCTGTTTTTCGTCACCGGCCTGCTGCTGGGTGGCTTGGCACTTGCCACGATGCTCTCAAGCTGAAGATGGATATCCGCGACGTGATTTCGGTCGAGGATGTGATCCTCGACCTCAAGCCGGATGGCAAGACGCGGCTGCTCAAGGAGCTCGCGCTGCATGCAGCGAGGCGCACGGGCTGCCCGGCTGGCGAGATCGTCTCGGTGCTTTCGGCCCGGGAGAGGCTTGGCTCGACCGGTCTTGGCCAAGGCGTGGCGATACCGCATGCCAAGGTGCGCGAACTGCAAACGCCGTTCTGCGCTTTTGCGCGGCTCAAAGCCCCCTGCCCGTTCGAAGCCGTTGACGATCAGGATGTCGATCTTGTGGTACTGCTGCTTTTGCCCGAGGCCTCGCCGCTGAAACACCTCAACGTGCTGACCAAGTTCGCCCGTTTCCTGCGCGATCCTGGCACCGTCGCGCGGCTGCGCAAGGCCGAGGACGCAAAGAGCTTGCATCGCATGCTCACCTTCGACCACCTATCGGCCGCCAAGACGGCCGTAGCCTGAACAAACTACGGCTTCAGCGATTCCTGACCACGATACAGGAGCCACCGACACTGTGCAGGCTCTGGCAGATGAGACCGGCCTCGCTGCGATCGTCAGCACCGATGCGCACGGCATAAATGCCGCGCCGCCCCATCGGCGTGCGCACACGGCTGACGACCGGCTCATGTGATGAAAGCAGTTTCGGAAAACGTCCCTCGAGGCGCTGCCACTGCTTGATGGCGGCCGAACGGCGGAAATTGCCGGCGACCTGAATGCCCCAAGGCTTGATGTTGATGTTGGCCATCGGCACGGTCGCCGACATGATGACCCGCAGGTTTTGACAGGCGACCGCAAAAGACATCTTCGGATCGAGCGGCCGATTGGTGCCGGCATGGGCCTTGTCGGAAAAATTGTCGGCCGGCTCGCCCATGATGTCGAGCACGTAGTCCTCGGTTTCGAGCGGCAGAAAACCGCCTGACGACAGCCAGCGCGAGACGCGGTTTTCGCCGGCATTGTAGGCAGCGGCGGCCAGGCCCAGATTGCCGAAACCGGTCTTGAGTTCGCCGAGATAGCGCGCCGAAGCCGGGATCGCCTGTTCCATGTCGAAGGGATCGGCAAGGCCGCGCATGGCGGCGGTTCCCGGCATGAACTGAGCGATGCCTTCGGCACCCGCCGGGCTTACCGCGTTCGGATCGAAGCGGCTTTCCTTCCAGATCAGGCGGGCAAAGAATTCGCTCGGCAGGCCATGGCGGCGGGCATGGGTGTCGATCAACTCGCAGACGCGGGCGACATGGGTCTTTTCAGGCGAGCGAGGCGGATCGGCGAGCGCCGATACGCAAAAGACCGACGAAACGAGGAAAGCCAGCGCTGTCCTCGCCAGGTTCCGCATCGCTATTCGGCTGCCGCCCTGCCGCCTTGACCGAAGCGCTGCTCGATATAGTCAGCGACCATTTTCTCAAAATCCGCAGCGATGGCCGGCCCGCGCAGCGTGGCTGCCTTCTTGCCGTCGATGAAGACGGGGGCCGTGGGCGTCTCGCCGGTACCGGGCAGGGAGATGCCGATGTCGGCATGCTTGGATTCGCCTGGGCCGTTGACGATACAGCCCATCACCGCAACCTTCAGCACTTCCACGCCGGGATATTTCTCGCGCCAAACCGGCATGTTCTTGCGAAGATCGTCCTGGATGTTTTGGGCCAGCTCCTGGAACACCGTCGAGGTCGTGCGGCCGCAGCCCGGGCAAGCCGCGACGATCGGCACGAACTGGCGGAAGCCCATGGTCTGCAGCAACTCCTGCGACACCTGGACTTCGCGGGTGCGGTCGCCATTGGGCTCCGGCGTCAGCGAGATACGGATGGTGTCGCCGATGCCCTGTTGCAGCAGGATGCCCATGGCGGCAGACGAAGCAACGATGCCCTTCGAGCCCATGCCAGCCTCGGTCAGGCCGAGATGCAGCGCATGATCGGAGCGGGTTGCAAGCATGGTGTAGACGGCGATCAGGTCCTGCACGCCGCTGACCTTGGCCGACAGGATGATCTTTTCGCGCGGCAGGCCGATCTCTTCGGCGAGGTCCGCCGAAATCAGTGCCGATTGCACGATCGCCTCGTGCATCACCTGGTTGGCGGTGAGCGGCGAGCCGTTTTTCTGGTTCTCGTCCATCAGCCGGGTCAACAGGTCCTGGTCGAGCGAACCCCAGTTGACGCCGATGCGCACCGGCTTGTCGTGGCGGATCGCCATCTCGACGATGTCGGCGAACTGCTTGTCCTTCTTTTCCTTGAAGCCGACATTGCCCGGATTGATGCGGTATTTCGCCAGCGCCTCGGCACAGGCCGGATGGTCGGCCAAAAGCTTGTGGCCGATATAGTGGAAATCGCCGACCAGCGGCACGTTGACGCCGAGCCGGGCAAGCCGGTCGCGGATATGGGGAACCGCAGCGGCACTCTCGTCGCGGTCGACGGTGATGCGCACGATTTCCGAACCGGCGCGATGGAGTGCTGCGACCTGGGCAACCGTCTTGTCGATGTCGGCCGTGTCGGTGTTGGTCATCGACTGCACCACGACAGGCGCTTCGCCGCCGACGATCACGCCGCCGACGCTGACGCCGACCGATTTGCGGCGAGGAAATGGGGAGGAGAAGTAGCCGGTCATCGGACGGCCTTTTTAAGCTCGAGGTATCCGCGTCTGAGGTGGCGCGCGCGGCGCGACATGTCAATATCGCAGGTGGACGCGCCCGCCAAGAGCGGGGCGCATCCCAGCCAGACAGGCCGTTTCCACCACAATTTCACGAAACTGTGCGCCAGTCGTGCTTCTATTGCGCCACACAGCTCATATATGCTGCATTGCAACATAAGCATTCCCGAAGGATTTTCCTGCCATGACCGCGACAAGAACCGCCATCGTTACCGGCTCGACTTCCGGTATCGGCCTCGCCATTGCTGAGGCATTCGCGGCCGAGGGCTGCAATATCGTCGTCAATTCGTTCTCCGACACACCGACCGATCACGCCATCGCCGAGAAGATCTCCGGGCAATACAAGGTTGCCGCCGTTTATATCCAGGCCGACATGTCGAAGGCAGCGGATTGCCGCGCGCTGGTCGCCAAGGCCGCCGCAAGATTCGGTTCGGTCGACATCCTCGTCAATAATGCCGGCATCCAGTACGTCGCGCCCGTCGAGGACTTCCCGATCGAAAAGTGGGACGCGATTATCGCCATCAACCTGACCTCGGCCTTCCACACCACCGCAGCCGCGATCCCGCTGATGAAGAAAGCGGGCGGCGGCCGCATCGTCAACATCGCCTCCGCGCACGGCCTTGTCGCCTCGGCCTACAAGTCGGCCTATGTCGCGGCCAAGCATGGTATTTTGGGTCTGACCAAGACGGTGGCGCTCGAAGTCGCGCTCGACAAGATCACCTGCAACGCCATCTGCCCCGGCTATGTGCTGACCCCACTGGTCGAAGCGCAGATCCCCGACCAGATGAAGGCGCACAACATGGACCGCGACACCGTCATTCGCGAGGTCATGCTCGACCGCCAGCCGACCAAGGAATTCGTCACCGTTGAGCAGGTCGCGGCAACCGCCGTTTTCCTCACCTCCCCGGCAGCTGCCCAGATCAACGGCACGCACTTCTCGGTGGACGGCGGCTGGACCGCTCAGTGACGGTCTCAAAGGAAAAAATCGCCATGGCTGGAAACGGCAGGGCGGAGGAGAAAAAGCCCATCAATATAGCACTCCAGGGCGGAGGCTCGCACGGAGCCTTCTCCTGGGGCGTGCTCGACCGATTGCTGGAAGACGGTCGGCTCGACATCAAGGCGGTATCGGGCACCAGTGCCGGCGCGATGAACGCCGTGGCGCTGGCCGACGGCTGGATGCGAGGCGGCGCCGAAGGCGCACGCGCCAAGCTTGAGGGTTTTTGGCGCGCGGTGGCGCGCAAAGGTCGCTTCAGCCCGGTGCAGCGTTCGCCCTGGGATATGGCGTGGGGCAACTGGTCCATCGAAAACACGCCCGGCTACATCTGGTTCGACACCATGTCGCGCGTGTTTTCGCCCTATGTCGCCAACCCCTTGAACCTCAACCCGCTGCGCGACGTGGTCGCTGAAGAGATCGACTTCGCCAATGTCCGCGCCTGCAAGGACATCGACCTGTTCATCTCGGCGACCAATGTCGAGACCGGCCAGCTGCGCGTCTTCAGCGACGGCGAGATCGACCTCGATACGGTGATGGCCTCGGCCTGCCTGCCGCAGATCTTCCAGGCCGTCGAGATCAAGGGCGTGCCCTATTGGGACGGCGGTTATGGCGGCAATCCCGCGATCTACCCGTTCTTCAAGGCGAACGACACCGACGACGTCCTGCTCGTCCAGATCAACCCGGTGATCCGCGAGCAGAAGCCGAAGACCGCCAACGAAATCCAGAACCGCATCGACGAGATTACCTTCAACGCCGGGMTACTGCGTGAATTCCGCGCGATCGCCTTCATCAAGGAACTGATCGCCGCAGGCCGGCTGCCACATGGCGAATTCCACGACATCCGCATGCATCGCATCGACGCCGATGAAGCCTTCAAGGATCTTTCGGCATCGTCCAAGGTCAACGCAGAATGGGCGTTCCTCGAATACTTGCGCGACCTTGGCCGCACGGCGGCCAGCGACTGGCTCGAAGACAACTTTGATTCGGTAGGCAAGCAGGCCACGCTCGACCTATCCGGGCAACTGGACGATGGCTTCAGGCCGTTGCACGGACCCGCTGCAGGCCGCCGCGTGCGCGAGTTTTTGGCCACCAGAACCAAGCCGGCTGCCGCTCGCCAGCACAACTAAGCCGCGAAAAGCCGCCATTTTGGCTCGGCAACCGCAGCGTGCTGACAACTCCTGCCAGTTTTGTCAGGATGATGTTTCCATTATTTTTTATCACTATTTTGCGATCTGTATTTGATGTAGAAGACGCCCTCCCGCCACATTGCCCCCTTGGCGGATTTGAATGCGGTATTGCGCGCCACCATATCGGGGCGACGCGCTAGGCAAGACGGCGGTGGCCGCAACCGTCCTCAACGGATAACGACAATGTCGAAGATTAGGTTCCACAAGCTTGCAGCCTTGGTCGTGCTCGTCGGTTTTGCGGCGTGGATGGGTACAGGCGAATTCTCTTCGGTGGGCAGCGCTCAGCCCGACCCCGAAGCAAAACCTGCCCAGGCCGAACAACCCAAGGCACCGCTGCGCACCGTGATGGTTGTCGTGCCGCCGCGCTTCGATCACGCCCGCGCCATCCGCGTGTCAGGCAAGACCGAAGCCGACAAGCGGGCGACACTGGCCAGCCGGGTCAATGGTGTCATCTCCCAGCTTCCCGTCAAGCAAGGTGATCGCGTCAAGCAGGGTGACCTGGTGATGATGCTCGACGCCGAGGAAAAGGCTTCCGCTGTGGAAAATGCGCGTACCACGCTGGACGAACGCAAGAGTGCTTGGGAAGCCGCGCAGAAGCTTTTGAAATCCGGAAACACGCCCAAGCTTCAGGCGGATATTGTTCGCTCGGCCTACACCAATGCGCTCTCCCAGCTACAGGCAGCCGAAGCCGAGCTGGCGCGCAACCAGGTCAAGGCGCCATTCGACGGTGTCGTCGACAAGGTCAATGTCGAGATTGGTAGCTCGGTGTTGCAGGGCGCGGAAATCGCCACCATCCTCAACCTCGATCCGATCCTTGGCAAAGGCGAGATCAGCGAACGCGACCTGCGCTACATCAAGATCGGCGATGAAGCCGAGGTGAAGCTGGTCAATGGCGAGGTGGTGATGGGAAAGCTGCGCTACATCAGCCGCGACGCGACGTCCCAGACCCGCACCTTCCCTGTCGAAATCGCCATTCCCAACGCTGACGGCGCCATTCCCGCCGGCATGACGGCCGAGATAACCGTGCGCGCCAAGCCTGTCGACGCCGTGATGCTGCCGCGCTCGGTGGTGACGCTGAACGAGAATGGCGATCTCGGCATTCGCGCCGTCGATGCCTCGTCCAAGGTGGTGTTCTACCCGATCGACCTTGTCGACGACACCCAGAATGGCCTCGTGCTCGGCGGCATTCCCGCCGACGCCAAGATCATCATCCGCGGCCAAGACCTGGTCAAGGATGGCGACGAGGTCAAGGCCCAGCTCGCCGACGAGGCGATGGTCAAGAAGCTCATCGAAGATGCGACCGGGACGCAGTAAACAATGGACATCGTCAAGCTTGCGATCCGCAATGCGCGGCTGACCCTATCGATTCTGCTTTTTCTTGTCATAGCGGGTACGCTTTCGTACCGCGCCGTGCCGAAGGAAGCCGAACCGGACGTCGCCATCCCGATCATGTATGTCAGCCTTGTCTATCAAGGCATCTCGCCGGAGGACGCCGAGCGGCTGCTTCTGAGGCCTGTTGAATCGCAGCTCAAGAACCTCAAGGGTTTGAAAGAGATGCGATCCAACGCCTTTCAGGGCGGCGCCAATGTCATCGTTGAATTCGACCCATCCACAGATCTTGGCGACGCGCTGATCGACACACGCAACAAGGTGCAGGACGCCAAGCGCGACCTGCCCGCCGGCGTCGAGGAACCAACCGTCAACGAAGTCAACCTGTCGGAGTTTCCTGTCCTGGTCGTGACGCTGTCGGGCGACGTGCCCGAACGGGCGCTGACGGCCGCCGCCAAGAAGCTGCGCGACCAGATCGAGGAAGTGCCCGGCGTGCTGGAAGGCACGCTTCAAGGCTCGCGCGACGAGCTGGTCGAGGCGATCATCGATCCGGTCAAGCTGTCGTCCTACGGGCTGCAGCTCAACCAGCTGATCCAGGGTATCGGCCAGTCCAACAGCCTTGTCGCCGCCGGAACCATCGAAGGTTCGGAAGGCAAATATGCCGTCAAGGTGCCGGCGCTGATTGAAACGCCTGAGGACGTGGCGCGTCTGCCTGTGGTGGCGACGCCCGACGCGGTTGTGCGCGTACAAGACATCGCCACGGTGCGGGCGACCTTCAAGGATGCCGAGACGATTACCCGCCTCGACGGAAAACCGGCGATCGCGATCGAGGTCAAGAAGCGCATCGGCGCCAACATCGTCGAGACGATCGATGGCGCCAAGAAAGTCGCCGATGCTTTCGTCAAGACCGCACCGGAAGGCATGGAGGTCACCTACACGCAAGACAAGTCGGTCTTCGTCAACCAGTTGCTGAACGACCTCCAGAACCACGTGCTGATCGCCGTGATCCTGGTGTTCATCGTCATCCTCTACGCGCTGTCGGGCCGAGCCTCGCTGCTCATCGGTCTCGCCATCCCGTCATCGTTCCTGATGGGTATCCTGGCGCTCGCGCTGATGGGCTACACGATCAACATGATCGTGCTGTTCAGCCTGATCCTGGCGGTCGGCATGCTTGTCGACGACGCCATTATCGTGACCGAGTTTGCCGAGCGGCGCATGTCGGAAGGCATGCCCAAGGAGCAAGCCTTCGAGCTGGCGGCCAAGCGCATGGCCGGCCCGGTGATCGCCGCGACGATGACACGCATCGCGGCCTTCTCTCCACTGCTGTTCTGGCCCGGCATCATCGGCGACTTCATGAAGTATCTGCCGATCACGCTGATCGTCACCCTTGCGGCGTCGATGGCCTACGCGCTCATATTTGCGCCGACGCTCGGGGCCCTCTTCGCCAAGGCGCCCGCCCATGCGGAGGAAGAGCACAAGGACGGCGTCTACATGGCGGTCGTCAAGAAGGCAGTCCACTATCCGATCACGGCCCTGGTATTGACGCTCGCGCTGCTTGCCGGCGGGTTCTACTCCTATGTCAAGTTTGGCAATGGCGTGGAATTCTTCCCGACCGTGGAGCCGGATTACGGCCTGCTCTACGTCCATGCACGCGGCAACCTCTCACTTGAAGAAATGGATGCCGCTACCCGCGAGGCCGAAAACCGTATTCTCGGCTGGCCAGGCATCAAGTCGGTATACACGCGTTCCGGCAAGACCCGCGGCGGCCAGGACATTCCCGAGGATGTCGTCGGCGTGATCCAGTATGAGTTCGTCGACTGGCGTGAGCGCAAGTCGGCGCATGTGATCCTTGACGAATTGCGCGCCACGATGGCCGGCATCCCCGGCGTCGATGTCGAAGTGCGTGTGCCGGACGCAGGTCCGCCGAGCGGCAAGGCTATCCAGGTGCAGCTGTCCGCCGTCGATCCGGCGGGGCTCAACGAATACGCCAAGAAGGTCGCGGCAGCGGTCGCCAAGGTGCCCGGTGTCATCGACATCTCCGATGGCCTGCCGCCTCCCGGTATCGACTGGGCGCTTGACGTCGACCGCTCCAAGGCAGCCCAGTACGGCGTCAGCCCGACCGCGGTCGGGACTGTCGTCCAGCTGGTGACGACAGGCTTGAAGCTCACCGACTATCGTCCTGCCGGCGCCGATGATGCTGTCGACATAAGGCTGCGTCTGCCGGAGGACCGCCGGACGCTGGCAGCACTCGACCAGTTGCGTATCGAGACCCCGCAAGGCTCGGTGCCGATCTCGAACTTCGTTGCGCGCAAGCCAGAGCTGACCGTCGGCATTCTGAACCGTATCGACAGCAAGCGCACGATCACCATCCAGGGCAACGTCGCATCCGGCTACCAGGTCGCGTCGGTTCAGGCGGAAGTGAGCAAGATCGTCGGCGACATGGCGCAACCAGGCATCGACTGGAAACTCGCCGGCTCCAACGAAGACAGCGCCGAAGCAAGCGCGTTCTTGGGCAATGCCTTCGGTGCGGCGATCTTCCTGATCTTCATCGTGCTTCTGGCGCAATTCAACAAGTTCACCAGCGTGGTCCTGGTGCTGTCTTGCGTGGTCATGGCCACGGTCGGCGCCCTGCTCGGCATGCTGTTGACCGGCCAGGCCTTTGTCATCGTCATGTCCGGCATCGGCATGATCGCGCTGGCGGGCGTGGTGGTGAACAACAACATTGTTTTGATCGACACCTATGACCGGCTGCGCGAAGAAGGCTGGAACAAGATGGACGCGGTGCTGCAGACCTGCCGCGAGCGTGCCCGCCCGGTGGTGCTGACCGCGTTGTCGGCTATCCTGGGCGTGGCGCCGATCGCGTTTGGTCTCGGCCTCGAGATCTTCCATCACGAAACGACGATCAATGCGCCGTCAACCCAGTGGTGGATCGCCTTGTCGAGCGCCATCGTCTTCGGCCTGTCTTTCGCCACCGTCCTCACCTTGGTGGTGACGCCGGCGATGCTGATGGTGTTCACCCGCGACAAGCGCAAACCAGGCCAGCGCGGCTGGTTTGGCAGGCTGGTTCAGTGGTTCAAGGCGCGTTTCGGCAAGGGTTCTGGCACCCCGACGCCGCCTCCGCCCATGGACGACGAACCCGCTATCGCCTTCCCCAAGGCTGCGGAATAGACCAACGCGCTGCGCGCACGCAAAAGGCCGCCCGGAACAACCGGGCGGCCTTTTGCGTTCCTGCCTCGATAAAAACGCAAGAATTACGAGGCATGAACAATGACAATTTCGACGCTGCTTATCATCATCCTGATCCTGATCCTGCTTGGAGCGGTGCCAGCCTGGCCGCATTCGCGCGGATGGGGTTACGGACCCTCCGGCATCGTCGGTGTGCTCCTTGTCATCCTTCTGGTGCTGATGCTGACGGGCCGCGTCTGACTGCCCCGAAGCAGCTGAACGGCAAAACGCCCGGACGATAGTCCGGGCGTTTTCTTTTGCGTCAGTCAGGCAGCCTTTGCTTGAGGCAGCAAGCTGAGATCGGCGAGTGCGCCTGCTACCGCCTCGTCGAGCGGCGTATGCGGGATGTGGCCGATGATGGGTCCGAGGCGCTGCGACACCAGCCGATGCTGTTCGAAACGCAGATACGACATCGACACGATCGCCTTCCACATCGGCACGAACGGGCTGCCGGCGCGCAGCACCCACCAGGGCATCGAGGATAGCTTGAGCTTACGGCCAAGCACGCGCTCGATCGATGCCTTGATCTCCAGATCGGTAACCGGATGGCCCGGCAAGTTGAGGTTTTCGTAACCGGCAAGCTTTTCGTGGTTGTCGGCAAGGGCAACGAAGGCTGCGGCGAAGTCCGGTAGATAGGCCCATTCATGCACAAGGTCGGCCGGCCCGGGTGCTGTGTAGACGCCCTTGGCAAGTTTCGAAGTGACCACCAGGTCGAACCATGAGCCGGTGCCCTTGCCACCGAAGAAATCGCCGGCCCTGAGCAAAACTGTGCGAACCCGACGCGCATCGGATTCACGGCGGAACAGTTCTTCGGTGGCGGCCCGAATGTGGCCCTTCTCGGTCGTGGGATGCTGCGGCGTCTCCTCAGTGATGACGGCAGGCATCGGCGAGCCGAAATTGTAGACGGTGCCCGCAACCATGTGCAGCGCGCCATTGGCAAAACAGGCAGCCATGACATTCTCGGCCATGGGCAGAACCGAGCTCCAGTCGGAATAGATTGGGCTCAAGCCGTTGAAGATGATGTCGACGCCTCTGGTGGCATCAATCAGCGACTGCCGGTCAAGCGCATCGGCGGCGATGGCTTCGGCCCCTGCCAGCTCCGCCGGCAGCTTGCCGTCGCGAGTGATGGCCCGCACCTCATATCCGGCGTCGAGGAAGGCGTTGGCGACGGCGCGGCCGAGCCGGCCACGGGCACCCAGAATTGCGATCTCGGTCATGTCGGTCACTCCTGTGTTTGTTGTGACCCGGTTTCCTCCATTCACGACCGGAAATGAATTGACTCAAAATGGCGCCTTGATATTCAATCTTGAATAGATGTCTGAGATAGACTGGAACCTGATCCGGAGTTTTGTCGCGGTTGCCGAGGCCGGCAGCCTGTCGGCCGCCGCGCGCAGCCTGGCATCGAGCCAGCCCACGCTTGGGCGCCACATCGCCGAACTCGAACAAGCGCTTGACGTCACACTGTTCCGGCGCGGCCGCCAGGGTTATGTGCTGACGGAAGCCGGAAGCCTGCTGTTCGAACGAGGCCGGGCGGTCAGCGAGGAGGCCACAGCCTTCGCTAGGCTCGCGCTGGGATCTGTCGAAGCGATCGAAGGTACCGTTCGCATTGCCGCGAGCGAGATGGTGGCAGCCCATGTGCTGCCGGCAATGCTTGCCCGGCTCGGTGCCGAAGAACCCGGCATCGAGGTCGAGGTCGTCGCCTCCAACCAGGTCGAGAACCTGCTACGCCGTGACGCCGATATCGCCATCCGCATGGTGCGACCCGCGCAGAACGAACTGGTGGCGCGCAAGGTCACCGACATCGCACTTGGCATGTGCGCTGCGTCAGCCTATCTCGACCGGCGTGGCCGCCCGTCAACGCCGGAGGATTTGCGCGACCACGACCTGATCGGCTTCGACCGCAGCGACGAGATGATTCGCGGCTTCGAACACTTCCTGCCGGGCATCACCCGGCATGACTTTCGGCTGCGCAGCGACAATCACATCGTGCTCTGGGAAGCGGTACGGACTGGCAACGGTATCGGCATCGCGCAAGAACAGCTCGTTCGGCGCGAGCCGCACCTCGAAATCGTCCTGCCTGAACTGACACTGCCCACGCTGCCGGTGTGGCTCGCCATGCACCGCGACGTGCGCTCAAGCGTGCGTATCCGCCGTGTCGCTGATTTCCTGCACGAGGAGCTGAAGCGTTATTCGGCAGGCGTCGCCTGAGGCACGGCCCTGAAGTCGGCATGGCGGGCAAGGCCAGCCATCAGGCTGACGACCACCAGGAAGCCGGACAGGGCGACAAAGATCGGTGCGAAGCCGGTATGCCCGGCAACGAAACCGATGGCCGAAGGTGCCACCAGGATGCCTGAATAGCCCATGGTGGTGACGACGCTCATGCCGATATTCGGCACGACACCCGGCTGATTTCCGGCGGCGGAAAAGGCGATCGGCACCATGTTGGCGACACCAAGGCCGCACATGGCAAAGGCGGCGATCGCAATCCATGGATTGGGTGCGAGACCGGCAGCGAGCATGCCGCTCGCAGCAAGCAGTGCCGAACAGCGCAGCGTGTTGACCGCTCCAAAGCGGTTGCGCACGCCATCGCCGAGGAAGCGCATCAGCGCCATGATGCCGGAGAAAGCAGCGAAGGCGAAGCCTGCGGTAGCGATGTCGGCGCCAAGCTCCTGCTTGAGATAGAGCGCCGCCCAATCGAGCACGGCCCCTTCGGGGATCATCGAAAACAGCGCCATGATGCCGACCAGATAGATGGTGGGGAGACGCGGCAGGCGGAAATGCCGGTGTTCGTGCGTCACTGGCCTGTCCTCGCCGATCAGATGCCGCAACGCAAAGGCCGTCATGGCAGCGGCCACCACGGTTACAAAAATCGCATGCGGCAGGTGGCCAAAATTCTGGATGATGATGCCGCCCAGTGCACCGCCGGCAAAACCACCAAGGCTCCAGAAGCCATGCGACGACGACATGATCGCCCGCGACAGCCGTTTTTCCACGGCGACCGCATTGGCATTCATGGCGACATCCATCGCGCCGATCGAGCCGCCGAAGATGAACATCGTCACCGCCGCAAGCCAAACATTGGGTGCAAGGGCGACCAACAGCAGCGCAAAGACCACGATCCAGGCAAAGCCGATCACCACGGGCCGCGAGCCGCGCTTGGTCATCAGGTAGCCGGAAAACGGCATCGCCGTCAGCGCGCCAAGGCCAAACACCAGGATCAGCAGGCCGAGCACAAACTCGCTGATATGCAAGCGTGTCAAAAGCAGCGGGATCTGCGTCGCCCAGCTTCCAGTGACAAAACCATTGATGAAAAAGGCAGCGGCCACGGCCCAGCGGGCGCGTGTTGCAATAGCCTTTGTAGCGAGATCAGTTGTGTTTGTGGCGTTCATCGAACGCGACTCCTAGCATATGAGCCTGACAGCTGAAATCGATTTCAGGCAGCCGTGATCGGCAGATTCAAAAAGTTACCGCACCATTGCACTTGGCAAACACGCGCAGCGCAGTGCCCGCGCCAACATAGGCTAAATCGATTTAGATTGCGATCAAGCCCCTATTTCGAGCAGTCATTGGGCCAGAACCGCCCTCCTGACACGGCTTCGCCCGATTTCCGTCCAATAGCGGATGTAGCCGGATGGTGAAGACTGCAGCGGAACAGGCAACACCAACCGCTTGCAGATCATTTCCGCCTTTTGCATGCCAATACGGGTTGGGGGTCGATGCCGGCTGTTTGCCGCGTCGTACCGTTGTGGAGTCTTGTACCATGAATAACCCACCGTTCCGGCTCACCGGAATTTCGAGCCATGCACGTGCACTGTTGCAACAAGCCGGCCAAGATCTCCGGTCGCGCAAGCTGTCGCCATCGAGCATTGCCCTGCTTGGCTCCTGTGCAGCGGTGGTCGCCCTGGCTGCCGCGCTGATTGCAAGCGCTTCAGCACCCGACCCGACGCAGACAGCCGCAGTGCCGCCGCAGGTGACGCAGCCTCAGACTGCCAGTCTCGGAGGCTTGTCCGCGACTTCGCAAGGAGAGCCAGCAACCAAACAAGCGCGGCAGCCTGCAACGCCAACACTGGAACGCTCTCCGCCAGCCGCCGACAATTCGCGCTGGGGTCAGGCCAATCCATCGCAGGCCGGCGGGAGTAAGGTACAGGCCGACGCGGCCGGACCGGACGAACGCCAGGCAAGCGCTGCGGGGCAAGCGCCCGCCGCGCCAATAGGCGAGATCAGGGATAATTCCGACACGGCATCGATTGCCCCCGACGGCCTGCGCGGCTCGCTGGATGTGCAGGTCGCCGAGACCGACGCCGAGGTAGCGATGCTGGAAGCATCAACCGGCATGGTCGACGCAAGCGCCACTCCGGCGAGCACCAGCTTGTTCGACGGCCCCCTGCCCGACCTGCGCCCGGCAAAGRCCGCCAAATGGGGCAATTTGCGCGACGGCCCCGCCGACGAGTCCAAGGTGATCCTGGTCGTGCCGGCAAACGCCGCCATCGACGCCGAAACCGACTGCAACTGGTGCACGGTCGTCTACAAGGGCCAGCGCGGCTACATGTTCAAGAGCCTGATCCGCCGCAGCGCGGCAGAAGAAGCAAAGGCCGGCCAAGGGCTGTTCTAAACCCCCGGCCGGACAAGCAATCAGCCGTAGACCACCAGCAGATCCTTGGCGTCGATCTGGTCGCCGGTACGCACCAGCACTTCGGCGATCGTTCCGTCGCGCTCGGCGTGAAGGGCAGTCTCCATCTTCATGGCTTCGATCGACAGGAGCACGTCACCCGCCTTGACCGGTTGGCCGGCTGAGACGGCAAGCGTCGAGACCACGCCCGGCATCGGAGCGCCGACATGTGCATCGTTGCCGGCCTCGGCCTTGCGCCGGACCTTGGGCGCCAATGCGCCATGCGCGCGGTCCGGCACTTTGACGCGGCGCGGCTGGCCGTTGAGCTCGAAGAACACCGTCACCATGCCCTTGTCATCGACGTCGCCGATGGCAAGGCAGCGGATGACGAGCGTCTTGCCCTTCTCGATGTCGACGAAGACCTCGTCCTCAGGCTCCATGCCGTAGAAATAGACCGGCGTCGGCAAGACACTGACGGGTCCATAGGTCTCCTGCGCGTGGACGAAGTCCGAAAACACCTTCGGGTACATCAGCCACGAGGCAAATTCGTTTTCCGAAAGCTTGCGACCAAGCTTGGTCTCGACCTCCTTGCGGTTCGCTGTGAGGTCGGCTGCCTTGAGCAACGAGCCGGGGCGCGCCGTGATCGGCTTTTCACCCTTCAGCACCTTTTTCTGCAGCGCTGCCGGCCAACCGCCCGGCGACTGGCCGAGATCGCCGCGCAGCATCGACACCACCGAATCCGGGAAGGCGATGTCCTTGGCCGGGTTTTCGACATCGGCGACGGTCAGCTCCTGGCTCACCATCATCAGCGCCATGTCACCCGCCACCTTCGAAGACGGCGTCACCTTGACGATGTCACCGAACATCAGATTGACGTCATGATAGGCCTGCGCCACCTCGTGCCACCGGGTTTCAAGCCCGAGCGAGCGCGCCTGCTCCTTGAGGTTGGTGAACTGGCCACCGGGCATTTCATGCAGATAGACCTCCGAGGCAGGCCCCTTCAGGTCGCTTTCGAAGGCTGCGTACTGGTTGCGCACCGCCTCCCAGTAAAACGAGATGCGACGGATCCATTCGGGCGCAAGCCCCGGATCGCGGTCAGAGCCGCGCAGGGCCTCGACGATCGAGCCCAGGCAAGGCTGCGAGGTGTTGCCGGAGAAGGCATCCATCGCGGCGTCGATGGCATCGACCCCGCTCTCCACAGCAGCCAGCACCGTCGCTGCCGACAGGCCCGACGTGTCGTGGGTGTGGAAATGGATCGGCAGATCGGTCGCCTCGCGCAGCGCCTTGAACAGCGCCCGCGCCGCACCTGGCTTGAGCAGGCCGGCCATGTCCTTGACCGCGATAATGTGGGCGCCTGCGGCTTCCAGCTCCTTGGCGAGCCCGACATAATATTTCAGGTCGTATTTGGCGCGGTTCGGGTCGAGCAGGTCGCCGGTGTAGCAGATCGCCGCCTCGCAGAGCTTGCCTTCGGCACCCACGGCGTCCATCGACACCCGCATGTTTTCGACCCAGTTCAGGCAATCGAAAACGCGGAACAGATCGACGCCGCCGGCAGCAGCCTGGCGTACGAAATGCTGGACGACATTGTCGGGATAATTGGTGTAGCCGACGCCGTTGGCGCCGCGCAAAAGCATCTGCAACAAGATGTTGGGCGCTGCCTGGCGCACCTTGTCGAGCCGCTCCCACGGGTCTTCGGTCAGGAAGCGCATGGCGACGTCGAAGGTCGCCCCGCCCCAACATTCGAGCGACAGAAGCTGCGGCAGAGCGCGCGCGTAGGTGCCGGCGATCTTGGCGATGTCGTGGGTGCGGACGCGCGTGGCCAGCAGCGACTGGTGACCGTCACGCATGGTCGTGTCGGTGATCAGCACCTGCTTTTGCGCCCGCATCCAGGCAGCGAATTTCTCCGGGCCGAGTTGGTCGAGCTTCTGCCTGGTGCCATCGGGGATCGGGCCGGTGAACCATGGCACGACGGGTGCTGCGGCTTCCGGGTTGGGCGCAGCACGGCCGCGTGTCTCGGGGTGGCCRTTGACGGTAACATCGGCGAGATAGTTGAGCAGCTTGGTAGCACGGTCCTGGCGCTTGACCTGGGCGAACAGCTCGGGCGTCGAGTCGATGAACTTGGTGGTATAGGAATTGTCGCGGAAGGCCGGGTGCGTGATGATCGCTTCGAGGAAGGTCAGGTTCGTCGCCACGCCGCGAATACGGAACTCGCGCAACGCCCGGTGCATTCGTGCGATCGCCTCTTCAGGCGTCGGCGCCCACGCGGTCACCTTTTCCAGTAGTGGATCGTAGAAGCGTGTGATGACCGCGCCCGAATAGGCGGTGCCGCCGTCGAGGCGGATGCCGAAGCCGGTGGCGCCGCGATAGGCGGTGATGCGCCCATAATCGGGGATGAAGTTCTGCTCGGGATCTTCCGTGGTGATGCGGCACTGCAAGGCATGGCCGTTGAGCCGGATGTCGGCCTGGGCCGGCACGCCTGACTCCGGCGTGCCGATGGCAAAGCCGTCGAGGATGTGGATCTGCGCCTTGACGATGTCGATGCCTGTCACCTGTTCGGTGACGGTGTGCTCGACCTGGATGCGGGGATTGACCTCGATGAAATAGAATTTGCCGCTGTCGGCGTCCTGCAGGAACTCGACGGTGCCAGCACCGATATAGGCGGTCTCGCGCGCGAGCTTCAGGGCGTGCTCGCACAGCTCGTTGCGCTCTGCCATTCCGAGATAGGGCGCAGGGGCGCGCTCGACGACCTTCTGGTTGCGGCGCTGGATCGAGCAGTCGCGCTCGAACAGATGCACGGCGTTGCCGTGGGTGTCGCCCAGCACCTGCACTTCGACGTGACGGGCGCGCTCGATCAGCTTCTCGAGATAGACCTCGTCCTTGCCGAACGCCGCCTTGGCCTCGCGCTTGCCTTCGACGACCTCCCGGGCGAGATCGGCTTCGCTGCGGATAGCGCGCATGCCGCGACCGCCGCCGCCCCATGACGCCTTGAGCATGACCGGATAGCCGATCCTGGCGGCGAGCTTCTTCACCTCGTCCATGTCGTCGGGCAACGGGTCGGTCGCCGGGATGACCGGCACACCGACTTCGATGGCGAGGTTGCGTGCAGCGACCTTGTTGCCGAGGCGGCGCATCGTCTCGGGCTTGGGGCCGATGAAGGTGATGCCGCTTGCGACACAGGCCTCGGCGAATTCCGGGCTCTCCGACAACAGGCCGTAGCCGGGATGGATCGCATCAGCGCCGGACAGCTTGGCGACACGAATGATCTCTTCGATCGACAAATAGCTTTCGATCGGACCCATGTCCTTGGTCAGATGGGGTCCACGGCCGACCTGGTAGGATTCGTCGGCCTTGAAGCGATGCAGCGAATATTTGTCCTCTTCCGCCCATATCGCCACGGTTTTGAGCCCCAGCTCATTGGCCGCGCGGAAGACGCGGATGGCGATTTCAGATCGGTTGGCGACGAGGATCTTGCTGATCGGCACGAAAACGCTCCAGACGCTGGATATTTAAGAGGCGGCGAATGATTAGCGGGAAAATGCTGCGGTGCAACCGAAAACCCACACCCCTAAATCGATTTAATTTCCGTAGCGTCAGACAGCCATATTTTCTGCGGCACAAAAAAATGCCCGGCGCGAAGCGCCGGGCATCTGTTGGTTGGCGGTGCTTGCAGAATTACTTCTGCTGCAYGTAGGTGTACTTGCCGTCGGCGCCCTTCTGCCACTCGTACATGACGTAGCCTGGCAGCTTAGGATCGCCCTTTTCGTCGAAGGAGATGTCGCCGAGCGCCGTCTTGAACGGGCCCTTCTCCTTGAGAGCCTTGGCAACTGCCTGGGTGTCGGTCGAGCCGGCAGCCTTGGCAGCTTCAGCAATCGCCTGCATCGCGGCATACGAGTAGAGCGTGTAGGCTTCCGGCTCGAAGCCGGCGGCACGGAACTTCTCGACCAGACCCTTGTTCTCCGGGATCAGGCGCGGGTCCGGACCGAAGGTGTTGAGCGTGCCGGCAACGGCGTCGCCGGCGATCGAGGCGAGTTCGTTGGAGACGATGCCGTCGCCCGAAACGAGCGTTGCCTTGAGGCCCTGGTCAGCCGACTGGCGGATGATCAGGCCGGCTTCGGTGTGAAGACCGCCCCAATAGACGATCGAAACGCCGGCTTCCTTCATCTTGGCGATCAGTGCCGAGAAATCCTTGTCGCCGATGTTGACGCCTTCATACATGACTTCCGTCACGCCGGCGGCGTTCATCGCCTTCTTGGTTTCGTCGGCAAGGCCCTGGCCGTAAGGCGTCTTGTCGTGAATGACGGCGATCTTGGCGTCCTTGAACTTCGACGCGAGATAAGCACCGGCAATACCGCCCTGCGCATCGTCACGGCCGCAGGTGCGGAACACGTTCCACAGGCCACGCTCGGTGAATTTCGGGTTGGTAGCAGCTGGGGTGACTTCGAGGATGCCGTTTTCGGCATAGACCTCCGAAGCCGGGATCGAAACGCCCGAGTTGAAGTGACCGACGACGAACTTGACACCGTCAGCGACGAACTTGTTGGCGACCGAAATGCCCTGCTTAGGATCGGAGACGTCGTCGCCGACAACAAGCTTGATCTGCTCGCCATTGATGCCGCCGGCTGCGTTGATGTCAGCAACAGCCTGCTCGGCGCCCTTCTGAAGCTGCGCGCCGAAGGCAGCATTGGGGCCAGTGATCGGGCCGGCGACGCCGACGATGACATCGGCCCATGCGCTGCCGCTGAACGCTACGAGCGCGGTCAGTGCAACAGCCGACAAAAGTGACTTTCTCATTGAAACACTCCCATTAATTGAGTGGGCGTGGAGTTTCTTTCTTGCGATGCCCACCCATATCGCAGAAAGGTGAGTTTGCCGATTTTCCGGCAGTTGTCACGCCGATTCATTGGCGAATCGGCGCCGATATTTGGCCTTTGCCCCTCAGGACTTCGATCTCCAAGAAAGAGGCGAAACCTTTTCATAAAGCCAATTGTATTGCGTGACCATCTGGTTTGTTCGCGTGTATTTATAACCAGTCAGTGCAAACGCCATAAGCACGATAGTGTCGACGATATAGAATTGCAGCGTAAACATCGTGCCGTCGAACAACGCATGATGGATAAAGCGTATAGCGATACCTAGCCCTAGTATGTAGAGCACCAGTTTAGTGTAGCTTCGCCAGGTCTGCGCGCAGGCGCGACCAGTCATCCAGGCCGCCCATCCGCCCAAGACGCAGGTGACGAAAAAGAACTGCCAGATCGAGGCTTCCTCGTAGAGAATGCCGTGCATGATGGATCCTCCTAGTGGCGGCCGCCTTCGAGATAGGCCGCACGAACCTCTGGATTGGCGAGAAGGTCCTTGCCCGTGCCACTCATCGTGACCAAGCCGTTGACCATGACGTAGCCGCGCGTGGCGAGCTTCAGTGCGCCGAAGGCGTTCTGCTCGACAAGGAACACGGTCAGGCCCTGGGTCCGGTTGAGCTCGCGAATGGCGTCGAAGATCTGCTTGACGATCAGCGGCGCCAGGCCGAGCGACGGCTCATCGAGCAGAAGCAGCTTGGGCCGCGCCATCAGCGCRCGGCCGATGGMSAGCATCTGCTGCTCGCCGCCGGAAAGCGTGCCGCCGCGCTGAGCGATACGCTCCTTGAGCCTGGGAAACAGGGTGAACACCTTCTCGACGTCCTCATCGTAATATTTGAGGTTGTCGAGACTTGCGCCCATCTGCAGGTTTTCCATCACCGTCATGCGCGGGAAGATGCGCCGTCCCTCCGGCGACTGTGCGATGCGCAGCCTGGCGATCTCATGCGTAGGCAGGTCGGTGATATCGGTCCCAGCGAAGGTGATGGTGCCGCGGCGCGCCCTGGGCGTGCCGAAGATTGTCATCATCAGCGTCGACTTGCCGGCACCGTTGGCGCCGATAAGGGCGACGATTTCGCCTTCGTTGACCGAGACATCGACGCCGCTGAGCGCTCGGATATTGCCGTAATAGGTCTCGACACCTTTGATGTCGAGCAAGGTCTTAGCCGTCACTTGCCACCTCCGCGCTTGGCTTTCGCCGGCTTGGCCGCTTCACGCGCCAGCGCCTTGGCCTGCCCTACCCAATCTTCGCGTTCAATCCGTCCGTCGAAGGCGAGGTAGGCCTCCGCCGCCGCGATATCGGACTTCTTCCACCCCGCCACCTGGTCGAAATGAAAGATGCCGTGGTCGTTGAGCTTCTTCTCGTTGACCGGTCCAATGCCCTTGATCAGGATCAGCCGGTCCGCCACACCGCCGCGCGGTGCGGCAAGCACATTGGCGATGGTCTTGGCGACCTGCGCCTTGGCCGGCGCAGCCTTGGCGACAGGCGCTTTGGCGGCGGGGGCTTTTATGACGGCTGCCTTGGCATCCGGTGCCTTGGCCGGCTTGGCCGGCGGCTTCGTTCCAGGCTTGGCCGACGCCGCGACCTTTGGTGCGGCAGCCGGCTTGGCCGATTTCGCTTGAGCCTTGGGCGCGGACGCTGCCTTCACCGGGGATCTGACGACCGCTGCTTTTGGCTCCGGCTTGCCAGCTTTTGGCACCGCAGCTTTTGACGCTGCTTTTGAAGCCGGCGCTGCCATGGCGGCTTTCGCCGACGCAGCCTTTGTGGTCGCTACCTTCGGTGCAACCTTCGCAGGTTTTGCCGCCGCCTTGGCTGCTGGTTTCGCAGCCGGAGCCTTGGCCGGTTTTGCAACCGCTTTCGACGCGTCGGCCTTCACCACCGCCGGCTTGACCATTACAGGAGCTTTGGCGACCGGAGCGGCCGAAGCAACAGTTTTGGCCGGTGCCTTCGGTTTGGCAACAGCCTTTGCTGCGGGTGCAGCCTTTGCCGGCTTGGGTGAAGCCATCAGTCCGGCGGCAGGTGCGGCAGTGGACTTTGCCTTCGGCGCCTTCGCCTTGGCCGCAGCAGCCTGGGTGGTTGGCTCGGCAGCAATCCTGGCATCCCGGGCTTCGACCTGCGCCGCCTTCGACGCGCCCCTGGAGACCGTCACGATCTCGCCGTCGCCATCGCTGTGACTGATCGTGTCGCTGACCGGACCGGCCATCATCGACGATGACGCGCTTGGACCATGCGCCGGATCAGGCACGCCCTCGAGTTCCTCGATCACCTGCTCGTCGCCGACCTCGACCAGGACGGTGGTGACTTCCTCGTCATCGACGCCGAGATAGGCGGCAATGACCTTCGGATCGGTCCTGACCGACGTCGGGTCGCCGTCGGAAATCTTGCGGCCGTATTCGAGCACCACCACGTGGTCGGAGATCTGCATGACCACCGACATGTCGTGCTCGATGAGCAGGATCGACGTGCCGGTATTTTCCTTGATGTCGATAAGCAGCGTGTTGAGCGCCAACGATTCCTTCGGATTGAGACCGGCGGCCGGCTCGTCGAGGCAAAGGAGTTCCGG